>JAUXAX010000008.1 GCA_030619685.1 Dehalococcoidia bacterium | reverse complement strand
CTCAAGCTCTCTGATATTCTTCTGGATGCGACGGGCGATTAGGTCCAGCACCTCGGGGGGCACCGCTGTCTTCTGCTCTTCTGCCTTCTTCTGGAGGATGGCGATCCTGGTTTCCAGGTCCGGCGGCTGCATATCAACGATCAGTCCCCACTCGAAGCGGGAGCGCAACCTATCTTCGAGAAGGCTCAGGGACCTTGGGGGGCGATCACAGCTAATGACGATCTGTCTGCTTGCGTTGTGCAGGTCGTTGAAGGTATGAAAAAGACACTCTTGAGTTTGCTCTTTGCCGGCGATAAACTGTATGTCGTCGAGGAGCAGGACATCCACACCGCGATATTTGTTCCTGAAGTCCGCGCTCCTCCCATCTTTGATAGCGCTGATGAACTCGTTGGTGAACTGCTCGGCGGTTACATACATGACCCGCGGACAGGATCGGCACGACACCCAACCGATGGCATGCAGGAGGTGAGTTTTTCCCAGCCCCACCCCGCTGTAAATGAACAGAGGATTATAGCTGTTGCCAGGATCACAGGCTACTCTTTGAGCCGCGGCATGTGCCAGGCGATTGCAGGTGCCCACCAAGAATGTGTCGAATGTGTACCTGCGATTGAACTTTGGTGGGCTGGCTCGTTGACTGAGTTGCTGATTGGAGAGAGAGGGAGGTGCAGGGCCCAATTCTCCAGCCTCGTCACCCAGATGGACTTGAAATTGTACCTTTAAACTGCGTCCAGTAATGCCGCTTAAGGTCTTCTCGATCAAAGGGTTCAGGCGCCTTTCCAATGACTCGGTGACGAAACTGCTTGGGACCCCAACGATGAAATTGCCATCCCGTTGGGCCAGCCCCACCGTATTCTTTAGCCAAGTTTGATAGTTTGCTGGGCTTACTTTGACTTGTAGCTCTTGGAGTGCTGCCTGCCAGACCTCTGCTGCTGATCTCGCCTTCATGCCATCCCTCGTTGCTAAAACTTGACAAAGCGGCCTCGGCACCGATGAGCGGTGTTTTAGCGCACAAGCAAGAACAACATCAGATTGTCCTTGTGAACACTGGGTGGAAAGTGCACTACCTATCGGAAGAGGCACTTTTCACCGTTTCGCATCTCCCAAGAGAGATGCATTTCCTTTAGCAGCGGCACTTCTGGGGGGGGAGAGGGGGGAAGGCGAGGTAATACTTTGAATAAGGAAAAAAGAAGACAACTGCTTAGGAAATCCGGGTGCAAGAATAACAGACGGCGGGGCTGGGGTCAAGATATTTCCCCGGGATTTTTGGGAAAACGAAAAAATTAGCCTAAAGGATATTTTGCTCGGGGGGGCCGGACAGCGAAGGCTAGGATAAGGCTGAAGGTAGCGTGAAGATAACAGCCCATAGGGGCTTCTTGGAGCGCCTGCGCGCCCTCAACTGTCCCCTTTCACGCTATTCCTCGAATTTCTTAAAGACCAGGCAGGCGTTTTGGCCCCCGAAGCCGAAGCTATTGGATAGAGCCGCTTTGACATCCTTGCTTCTAGCTGCATTGGGTACATAGTCGAGGTCGCAATCGGGGTCAGGGTATTCGTAATTTATGGTGGGAGGGATAATGCCCTCGGTGATTGCTTTAATGCACGCGATGCCCTCCACTACCCCCGACGCGCCCAAAAGATGGCCGATCATCGATTTGGTGGAGCTTATGGGCAACTGATAGGCGTAATCTCCGAAGAGCGTCTTGATTGCCAGGGTCTCGATGCGGTCGTTGATCGGTGTTGAGGTGCCGTGGGCGTTGATGTAGTCGATCTCGTTGGGTTTTAGGTTGGCGTCTTCAATAGCCCAACGCATTGCCCGGACAGCCCCGGCGCCATCAGTATCGGGAGCCGTCACATGGTAGGCATCTGAGGAGATACCGACGCCAGCAACCTCGGCGTAGATTCGAGCGCCGCGACCCAGAGCATGCTCTAGGCTCTCGAGGATCAGGACCCCAGCCCCCTCTGAGGGAACGAAGCCATCTCGCTTGGCGTCGAAAGGACGACTGGCTTTGGTCGGCTCGTCATTTCTGGTGGTCAAGGCCTTCATGACGCAGAACCCGGCTACCCCTGTCGCAGATATCGCTGCCTCGGTGCCCCCAGCCACCATGACGTCTGCTTTGTTCTGCCTTATGACCTCTACAGCGTCACCGATGGCCTGGGTTGCGGCAGCGCAGGCGGTGGTTATGGTGGAGGAAAATCCCTTGAGCCCGAAGATAAGGCTGATCTGCCCCGCCGCCATGTTGGGCAGGACTATGGGCATGAAAAAGGGGGTGAGCCTCATTCCCCCCCTTTCCAGGAGGACGTTGTGTCCCGCCTCCGCTTCGGGGAAGCCGCCGATGCCATTGCCGACGACCACGCCCATGCGCTCCGCCTTCTCACGGCTGAGGTCGAGTCCAGAGTCTTCTACGGCCATTCTGGTGGAGGCGACGATTAGGTGACTGAACCGAGCCATCCTTCGTGTCTCTTTGTACTCCATGTAGTCGTGGGGATCGAAGCCCTTTACCTCGCCAGCTATCTGGCAGGTCAGCCCGGTAACGTCGCAGAGAGTAATCTTGCCGATACCCGACCTGCCTTCGATCAATGCCTGCCAGTATTTATCGACGGTGAGCCCCAGAGGTGTTATCGCTCCCATCCCGGTAATTACCACGTGGCGCCTTTCCCTCTTCGCCTTGCCTGCTCTCTTTGGGCGTGGTTTGGGGGAAGGCTCGACCGTTTCTTCTTTCACGACACTGCCAAGCAGATCGTTGATTTGCTTATCAACCACTGTGGTAACCGCTTCTGTTTGTTGCCCTGTTCCCGATCTTGCATGCCTCATCATGACCCCCTCGTATCGTGTCCCGGATACGTGACCCGTATCCGTTGTTTTGCTAAAGACCCCCAAGTTTGGTTAGCATTTGGCTAACCCTCTCATAATCCACTCTCTACTCCGAATACTCTTTTTCAGTCATATGTTTGAAACCTCTCACCAAAAGAAGTTGGTATTTCATCTCACCGCTCACCCTCTTGCTATTCCCACCAAGACACTTTGCATTTTACCTCATTTTCTCGTATCCCGACACGGTCAACCGGCCGCGGACACGGCTTACCTCGCTGCATCGCCTGTTTCCTGCCTCTTCATTAGGGGGTAGAGCTCTGGACGCAAGCCCCTAACGTTTTCTATCACCTCGCCGACGAGGAATAGTGAGCCGGTGGCGCAGATAAGGTCCCGCTCTCCTGCTTTCGCCTGCGCCTTCGCTATGGCCTGGGCGACGTCCTCTGCCACCTCGGCCCTTAGCCCTTGGCGAGCGAACTCACCAGCCACCCCCTCGGCGGTGGTAGCTCGCGGGTGGCGAGACCGTGTCGCAATAACGCTATCGGCCATCGGCGCAAGCTCAGCTACGATCCCAGACATATCCTTGTCGCCCGATGTCCCTATTATAAGTATTAAGTGGTCAAAGTGGAAGTGCTGGTCAAGGGCTTCTTTGAGCTTCCTTGCCGAATCACCGCTATGGGCGCCATCGACGACCAACATCGGTCTGCGTCTGATAATTTGCAGGCGACCCGGCCAACAGGTATTGGCCAATCCGACCTCTATGCTCTCCCTAGGGACATCCAGGGCCTCCAAAGTGGCAACCGCTGTGGCAGCATTCTGCAACTGGTAGGAGCCAAGCAGGGGTAGGGTGAGGTGGTAGGAGCCTCTGGTCCCTTTGACCTCCAGGGATTGCCCTGAAAGGTTGGCGCTAATCTCTTGCCAGGAGATATCGCTGCCCACGGCGATCAGTCTGGCCCCTCTTTCGAGGCAGGTCTCCCTGATCACCGTCGCTGCCTCTCTGGCTTGTGGTGAACTGACTACAGGAGTCCCTGGCTTGATGATGCCCGCCTTTTCAGCGGCGATCTGTGCCAGGGTATTGCCCAATACCTCCTGGTGATCAAGGCTTATCGAGGTAATCACGCAGACCTCAGGAGTCACCACATTGGTGGCGTCAAGTCTTCCCCCCAGTCCTGTCTCCAGCACCTGAAAATCGACGCCCTTCTGCTGAAAGTGGAGGAAAGCGGCGGCGGTTAGTAGCTCGAAGGTGGTAAGTTCCCCATAGGTGCGGTCACGGTCCATTTCTTGAGCATGGGGTCGCAGTCTGGCTACTACATCTGCCAGTTCTCGCTTGAGAACCGGTTTTCCATCCACGTTAATCCGTTCGCGGAGGGTAATGAGGTGGGGGGAGGTGTAAAGGCCGGTTTTACGACCGGCAGCGCGAAGCCCCGCAGCGATCATGGCTGCGGTACTGCCCTTGCCCTTGGAGCCGGCGATGTGAACAGACCTGGCGCTGAGATGGGGGTCGCCCAAGCGACGCAGCAGGTCTTCCATCCGCCTCAGGTCGAACCTGTTGGCATAGGCGTATCCTGGCCACCTCTCATAGTCGGTACGTTCCAGGATAAAGTCAACGGCTGCGGGGTAGTTCATCGGCCGAAATCGCGGCTATTATATCATTGAGGATAGAGTCCTAACAAGCCCGCTGCTGGTGGCGAAGCCTGCTGCGTTGTATTATACTTAACTCTTAAGAACTCTTAAGATGGTAGTGAAGGGAGAGAAGCATGAAGGGGAAAGACTTGCTCTCTATAGGCGACCTTGCGCCGGAGGATGCCTGGCGCATCATCAACAACGCTGTCGAAATGAAGCGGCAAGGCATTAGCTCTGCCCTTGCGGGACAGACTTTAGCCTTGCTCTTTGAGAAGCCTTCTCTGCGCACCAGGGTCAGCTTTGATATCGCCATGCATCAGCTCGGGGGACATACCATCTATCTTTTCCAGAGCGAAGTCGGCTTGGGGAGTAGAGAGTCTGTCTCGGACGTGGCTCGGACGCTTAGTCGTTATGTCAACGTTATTGCCGCTCGCACCTTCTCTCATGCTACTGTGGAGTCGCTGGCAGAGCATGCGACCGTACCTGTTATCAACGCCCTCTCGGACAAGGAGCACCCCTGCCAGGCCCTCGCCGATCTTCTGACTATCTACGAGAAGAAAGGTGAACTGAAGGGCTTGACTCTTGCCTTCATCGGCGATGGCAACAATGTCGCTAGTAGCCTTTTGCTTGCCTCTGCCCTGGTGGGAATGAACTTCAGGATTGCCTCTCCCAAGGGTTATGAGGTTTCAGATGAGATTGCGGCCTTGGGGCGCGATCTCGCGCAGGGTAGCAAAGTCCTCCGTGTTGAGCAGCCTAAGGCTGCGGCTGAAGGCGCTGACGTGGTCTACACCGACGTCTGGACAAGCATGGGGCAAGAGGCAGCGGCAGGGAAGCGGCGCGAGGATTTCGCTGGCTATCAGGTCACTGCCGAGCTACTGTCGCTGGCAGCAGAGGACGCCATTTTGATGCACCCGCTGCCAGCGCACCACGACGAGGAGATTGCCCCCGGGCTCATCGACTCGCCCCAGTCGGTAGTCTTCGACCAGGCGGAGAACAGGCTGCACGTTCAAAAGGCGATTCTAGAGGATCTCTACCGCAAGCCGGATCATGCCGAGGCATGGTGCAACAAAGGCATAGCTCTGGGGAATCTTAATCGGCTTGAGGAGGCTCTGGCCTGCCTTGAGGAGGCGTTGCGGCTGAAGCCCGATTATGCCGAGGCGTGGTACAACAAAGGCGTGGCTCTGGAGAAGCTGGGGCAGTGGAAACAAGCCCTCGCCGCCTATGAGCACGCCCGCGAACTGGAGAAAGGTAAGCCGTGACCAGACCTATCGTCGCCATCGTGGGCCGACCCAACGTAGGCAAGTCAACGCTGTTTAACCGCCTGGTCGGCGAGCGCCTCGCTATCGTCGAGGACCTTCCGGGCACCACCCGCGACAGGGTCTATGCCGACATCTTCTGGGGGGACCACGAGCTAACCCTGATCGACACCGGCGGGCTCGAGCCCAGGCCTGACTCCAGCCTGCGGCAAAAGGTGCAGTATCAGGCTGAAGCGGCCATCGAGGAGGCGGAGGTCATCATCTTTATGGTGGATGTTCTGGAGGGGGTGACTCTCTCCGATTCTGAGGTGGCTGAGGCGCTCAGGCGCTCGCAGAAGCCGATCCTCCTGGCGGTGAATAAGGCGGACAACGACCAGCGTCGCGATCAGGCGTTTCAGTTCCACGAGCTGGGCATCGGCGAGCCGATAGCGATCAGCGCCCATCACGGTACTGGCGTTTCAGACTTGCTGGATGAGGTCGCCGCCAGGTTGCTTCCACCCACCCCCATAGAGGAAGAGCCGGGGATGTTGAAGATCGCCATCGTCGGCCGTCCCAATGTAGGCAAATCGATGCTGCTCAATACCATCCTTGGCCAGGAGAGGGCGATTGTGAGCGAGACCCCGGGGACGACCCGTGACGCCATAGATACCGTATTCCAGTACGACGGTGAGCCCATCTTGTTTATCGATACCGCCGGGATTCGCCGCCGCGGTCGGATTGAAGGGGGGATCGAACGCTACAGCGTGATGCGCTCTCTTCGCGCTATTTCGAGGGCGGATGTCGCCATTTTGGTAACCGAGGCTGCCGAGGTGATTACTGCGCAGGACACCCACATCGCTGGCTATATCCATCAGGCGCTAAAGGGGATGGTGCTGGTGGTGAATAAGTGGGACCTAGCCGGCGAGCTGGGAATAGACGCGGCCGCGTGTACCACGGAGATCCTGCAGAGGCTCAAATTCTTCCCGGGTATACCCATATTGTTTGTTTCAGCCCAGTTCGGAAGCGGTATCGACCAGGTATTGCCCACGGCCAAGGGGATTTCCCAGGACAGGCAGAAGCGCCTTCCCACAGCCTTGTTGAACGAAGAGATGGGTCGGATCCTGGCGGCTCATTCGCCTCCCTCGGTGCGGGGGAGACAGCTCAAGGTCTCGTACGTCACCCAGGCCGAGGTCAACCCGCCAACCTTCGTTTTCTTTGTAAACGATCCCAGGCTGCTTCACTTTTCCTATCAGCGGTACCTGGAGAATAAGCTTCGTGAGGCTTTCGGCTTTGCCGGCATCCCGCTGAAGCTTGTCTTCAAGCGAAAGGGCAAAGGATGATCGAGTTCGCTGCCGTGGTCATCGGCAGTTACCTGATTGGCTCTATTCCCTCCGGGCTGATACTGGGGAAGCTTCGCGGTGTGGATGTCAGGGAATATGGCAGTGGCAAGACTGGTACCGCCAATGTGTTGCGCACTCTTGGCACCAGGGCTGCTGCTGTAGCCCTAGTCGCCGATGTGCTTAAGGGTGTGATTGCCGTTCTCCTTGCCAGGTACGTCCTGGGGTCCCCTGTTGGGGAGATGGCTACGGGCTTCGCCGCCGTCGCTGGGCATAACTGGTCGGTGTTCATCAGGTTCCGTGGTGGACGTGGCGTTGCCACTTCAGTGGGCGGACTTTTTGCGATGGCACCGCTGGTTGCCGCTTCCGGAATTGCGATCTTTGTCATTATCGCTGCTGTGTCTCGCTATGTTTCCCTGGGGTCCATGCTAGGTGGCCTGAGTGCGGTGGCGATCATGGCTGCTTTTGTGGCTCTGGACGAGGCTCCGGCACAGTACCTCATTTATGTCGGGGTCGCTGCTGCCTTGATTGTTTTGCAACATCGGGATAATATAGCAAGGCTGTTGTCGGGCTCGGAGAGCAAGCTGGGGCGGAGGGGTGAGAGGAGACAAACTCAGTGAGGCGCGAGATGGAAGAGGTCGCTGTCATTGGCACCACGGAATGGGGCACGACCCTGGGGATAATGCTCCGCCGCAAGGGGATGAGGGTCAGCCTCTGGGCGCGAACCGAGGAGGAAGCGGAGAAGCTGAATCGGGAGCGGGAAAACACCGCGCGCCTCCCCGGCTTCCCATTTCCCGAGGGACTTCGGGCCACAGCTTCGCTTGATGAGGCGCTGGACAGGGCAGGTCTGGTAATCCTGGCTGTGCCCGCGAAGGATATGAGATCCAACGTGAGACTGGTTAGAGGACATCTCGATAGCTCTATGCTTATCCTGAGCGCTGCCAAGGGGCTTGAGCTTGATAGTGCCATGCGAATGTCACAGGTGATCTCTGAGGAGCTTGACCGTCGTTTTCATCCCAATATATGCGTCCTCTCCGGACCTAACCTGTCCAAGGAGATCGCCCGTGGCCTGCCAGCGACAACCGTGGTTGCTGCCCGCGATGCCTCGGTGGCGGCGAGGGTGCAAAAGATGGTGGCCACACCCCTGTTTCGTGCTTACGTCAATACCGATGTTGTCGGTGTGGAGTTAGGCGGCGTGCTCAAAAACGTTATTGCGCTGGCGGCGGGGATGGTCGACGGCCTGGGGTATGGGGATAATACCAAGGCTGGCTTGGTGACGCGGGGGCTTGCCGAGATCACCCGCCTGGGAGTGGCGGCAGGCGCCAACCCGCTGACCTTCGCTGGCCTTGCTGGCCTGGGGGATCTGGTGGCCACCTGCGCTAGCCCACTGAGCCGCAATCGCTATGTCGGCCAGGAGCTTGCCAGGGGACGCCCTCTGCAGGAGATAACGGCTTCCATGACGGGCATCGCTGAGGGGGTTACCACCACTGTCGCCGCCCTCAAGCTGGCTGGCGAGTTCAAAGTGGAGATGCCCATTGCTCAGCAGGTATGCCGGGTGCTTTATGAAGGCCATGATGTCCGCCAGGGGATAGCAGAGCTAATGGGGCGGGAGTTGAAACACGAGTTCGCCGATATCTTAAGTAGTGCCATTGAGCATCTATAGTGCTAAAATAATAAGCGTTCAAGCCGTCAGCTTTCGGCTAATCCCCCTTAGTCCCCCTTTAGAAAAGGGGGATTTAGGGAGATTTTGCGACCCTGTTCGAGTTTTTAGGGTTCTAGGTTCTAAGTTCAAGGTTAACCTAGAACGTAGCACTTAGAACATTTGCAAAGCTGATAGCTGAAGACTCGCAAAAAGAGACTAGGAGGTCAAAAGAAAAGATGGCAGACAGACTAAAGAGCAAGGTGGCTGTAGTCACCGGCGCTGGCCGAGGCATTGGCAGGGCTGAGGCGCTCTTGTTAGCTGAGGAAGGTGCCAAGGTGGTGGTTAACGACTTGGGAAGCGAGCCCGATGGTTCAGGAAAGTCAACCTCGCCCGCAGACGATGTGGTCAAGGAAATCAAGGACAAAGGTGGAGAAGCGGTTGCCAACTACGATGATGTAGCCAGCACGGAGGGTGGGGAGAACATCATCAAGACCGCTATCGATGCCTTTGGCAGGTTGGATATCCTGGTGAACAATGCTGGCCTTTACAGAGATCGGATGATCTACAATATGAGCCCTGAGGAATGGGACATTGTTTTGAAGGTTGACCTGTACGGACTCTACAATTGCACTAAACCCGCGTGCGTGATATTCAGACAACAGAGAAGCGGGCGCATAATAAACACCTCCTCTGAAGCGGGTCTGGGGAACATGGGTCAAGCCAACTACAGCGCTGCTAAAGAGGGAGTCATCGGTTTCACCAGGACAGTGGCCCGGGACATGGGCAGATACGGGGTAACCTGCAATGCCGTTCGGCCACGCGCTGCGACGAGAATTACGGTATCTCCGGAGCTGGAGGCTGCTATTGAAAAGGCAAAGGCCGAAGGCACCGCACTGCCTCCAGGGGCGGACGTGATTGGCTCCCTGCCGCAGCCTGAGGAAATCGTCCCATTCGTCATATACCTTGCAACCGATGAGGCTGCCAACATAAACGGGCGTACCTTCCTCATCAGTGGGGACAAGATAGCCCTCTACTCCGAGCCGGAAGAAATCAAGACTGCCTACAGCAAAAAGGGGAGATGGACTCTCGATGAGCTGTCAGCCATTGTGCCCAGCACACTAGCAGCCGGGCTGGTGAACCCCGCACCACCCCAGCCACCGAAGTCCTAGTCCTGTGCAGAGGCTGCATTCCTTTCTCAGCTGCAATCCAGCAGGGAAAATCATGAACAAACTGAACGCTACTCTGCTGCCATCTTGCTTATGGTCATTCCCAGGCGAACGCTGTAGTTCATGCCCCGGTCCTCTGGATAGATCTGAGTGGTATTGGCCAGGTAAAGCCCGGCGATAGGGGTACGGTGTTCGGGGATTTGTCGTGAGTAATTGGTACCGACTATCGGCTGGCCGGCATCGTCGGCGAACAGATGACAGCCTTCAATCCACCCGGGTTCGAACTGCGGGTTGATCCGCTTTAGATGAGGAAGGTATGCTGCCAGCAACTCATCAACGCCTGCCTGATAGAGAGGGCTATCTTCGGCTAGATAGTTTGATAGATAGAGAATGTGCTTGCCGCCATAGACCGATCCATCGATAAAGTTTGTGTGTTCAATGGCGGCAACGAAGGGAATGGAAGGATCACTAATGTTAAGCCAATAGATGTGTGATAGTGACTTCTTCAAAATCAGAACAAGGCAAACAGCCGCCTGGTAGCGTGTCTTCTTGAGCTTTGCCGCGTAGTCACTGGCAAGCTGGGGTACGAGATTGAGAAAGGTCGTCGAGGGCACAGTGGCTATGATTGCCTCAAAGGGATGGAAGCCTGCAGCATCACCATGGCCTACCTCCAAACCTACTGCTCTTCCCTGCTCGACAACTACCCGGCTTACTGGAGAATTTGGATGGATTCCCCCTCCTGAAGTCAGAATTCGCTGGGCTAAGGCATCGATCAAATTCCCAAAACTCCCATTGAGGTAGCCAAGCCGCTCCCGGCCTACCACCTTGCTGCGTGAAGCAAAGCGCAAATGAACCTTGCCCCAGAACCAAACCATGCCAACCTCATCAGAGCTCTGACCGAATTTGCTCCGCAATAGCGGCCCCCAAACCACCTCATAGTTTCGCCTGCCTGCATACCTTGTGATCCACTCCTTGGCAGTAATGCCCTCAAACCGATGCCAGTCCTTAAACCACCGTAGGTAGAGGCCCGCGACACCGAGGCGAAGCCGATCAAGAAAACCTATCGGGCTGAACCTGAGGAGGTCCAAGGGAGTGACAAAGTCGTATATCCTTCCCCGGTACCAGAAGCCAACCTTTGATTCCTCCCAAATCAGTCTATCTGCCAACCCAAGCTCCGCCATTAGGTTTACTATATCAACATCGCTAACGAAAATATGGTGGTAGAACCTCTCCAGGCGTTTCCCTGCGACCTCGAAGGTAGCCGCCTGCCCGCCAAGGTATGCCTCCTTTTCGAAGAGGGCTACCTCGTGTCCCGCTTTGCCAAGTTCGTAGGCTGCGGTAAGCCCGGCGATACCGGCACCGATAATCCCAACGTTCATCCCTCGCCTCGCTTTCCTGGAGAAGGGTCATGATCTCGTGCCAGTCTTCTTTCCTCGGGCATTATCCTGGCTAGAGAGAGGTTCTCCATCCAGAGGAACACGAAGCCGAGCGCAATCACGGGCAGGAGAATGATGGCGTGCAACGCAACTACGTAGGAGGTAGCGACAGCCCCAGTGACTCCAAAGTAGATCAGGGTTTGCTGGCAGAGGTAATCAAAAGGCCCCAAGCCTCCTGGGGTCATAAATAGCGCCCAAGCTAGATTGGAGATTGATGCCGCCAGCAAAAAGACATGGAAGGGCAACCCTAAATCAAAGGACAACCCCACCATGTAGAACATGCCTGCCTCAGAGAGCCAGACCAGAGTTGATATTGTGAGCACTGTGAGGAGCTTGCCCGGGCTGCGCATTACCCCCAATCCTTCGATAAGAAGAGTCAGCCACTCCTCTATCCTTCGCCGCCACCGCTTGGGCAGGAGGTGCAGCAGCAGCGCTATCGCCCTTTGGGCAAGTCTCTGAGAGGAAGCGAGGATGAAGCATAACGCCAGAGCCCCCAGAAAGAGCCCAGCCGCAACATAGACCGCCTGTTGCAGCAAGCCCTCAAGGGAGATAAAAAGGGAGATAATGGCAGCGAATAGAAGAAGCGTCACCCCATCGAAAACCTGCTCCACCACAATGGTGCCCCCGATCGTCATCTTGCTAATGCCCTCTCTTTCCCCCAGGATGTAGGCTCGGGCAACTATGCCCAGGCGGGCGGGCAGGACATTGTTCACCAGGAACCCGATGACTATTAGCCGGAGGAGTCGGAGGGGGGAGAAGCTCCCCAGGGGCTTCAAGAGATACCGCCAGCGCAGCGAGCGAAAGAAAACGCCTACAAAGAAGATCAGTATTCCGGGGAGGAGAAAGAGATAATTTGCCTCGCCCAGCGCCTCGCCCATCTCTGCGAAGTCCGTTCGGTAAAGGAAGAGGAAAAGGAAGAGGATAGTGATCCCCATTCCGATCCAAAAACGGTAGCTTTTCAGCAATGTTCGCTCCCTAAGCGCCTATTATACTGTATCTTCGTCGGGGTGAACCACTCAGCCTTCGTCCCAGACAATGCCGTACAAGCGAAGGCCCAGCGCGCACATGAGTACGGCGCCCAGGAGAGCCGCAACTTGAACTCTAGGTCGAGACAAAAAAACCCTTATTTTGGGATACATAGCAGCACTGCGGCGGTGAACAGTCACACGCGTCGAGATCAGCCCGAAGTATAGCAAGAGGCAGGCACAGCTTCAAGGCCTCACGGCGGTGTCCGGGGGAAATAGACTATACCCTCTTGAGCTCCCCCTTCCCTGTAGGAGCCTCGGGTCTCTCGGTGCAGGAAATAGCCCCACCACCACCCTAGGTCGAAATCCCTATACTCCTCAGGAAACCATATCAGGTGGCGGAACCTCTGCCCCTCGCCATACTTTTCCAAGTAGCTCTCGTTACCAGCGGGCCTATTTGATTCGTGCACGATAAGCACTGAGCCCCTGGGCTGGTTGATGGAGAAGTCGATATTCTTGTAGTCCCTGAGATACCAGGCGGGGCCGTTATAGAAGATCTTGCCATCGATGGTGATAGCCAGCTCACGTCCCTCCCCTGTCTCCTCTGCCAGTTTCTCGATCTGCGCCATGATCGGGGGCACGTCCGATGATATGCCGGCGTAAAGCAGCATCTGGGGGGGCTCATCGCCCTTTTGGTAGCTTTCCTGAAAGGCGACATGCACTGTGTAGGAGAAGAGCAGGAGTAGGACGAGCACAGCAGCTCCCCTTATCGCCCAGGCCTTGGCCCCCTCCCGATCAAAGGCCTGGAGAAGGCGGCCGATGAACATGCCGCCGAGGAGTATCACGGGGAGGGCCATATGTACGGAGAGCCAGGGCATTTTCTCTCCAAAGAATGAATAGAGGATCAGGCTCAATGCCGCCCAGTAGACCAGGAACCTGGAGAAGAGCTTGCCCTTTATCGTATAGTAGATGCCGCCGACAAAGGCAAAGGTCAGGGGCAAGAACTCATAGATAGGCAGTAGGACAAGATAGTAATACCAGGGTTGCCCCCCTCTTTCCTCCGCGTGCTGCTCCCACCAGTAATCCACGGAGCCCCAGAAGCTACTAGCTAGGCCCGAGCTGGTGTTGGTGAAGAGGGAGGTGTGGAGGAGGATAAAGATGCCATAGAAGATGAGAGCAGAAATCAGCCAGCGGCGCCAGTTCCACCTGAGCCCAATCCCTAGGGAGATGACAAGGAACAGTACGAGGGTCAGCAGCTTCGTCCAGTGGAAGCCGCCCGGAAGCTCCACCCCGGGTATTAGCTGAATGAATGCGGAGAAAAGGGGCAGCGATAGGGTCCCAATCAGTATCAGAAATTCGGCGGGAGCGGAGAGCTCTCTTAGGTCGAACTTCCTTCTAACCCTGGCAACCAACTCTCTGGCGGATACGATGAGGAGGAAGAGCGCGAGGATGCCCGCGGTGACATAGGTCACCTCCTTGGTGCAGAAGCTGAAGCTCAAGGCAGCAGCGCCGACATAGAGGTATCTGGCCTTTCTTTCCTCGAAATAGCGCCACATGCATACGATCAAGAGGAGCGTCCAGAAGGCGCTATAGATGTCGTTTCGGGCGTAGCGACTGTAGTAGAGGAGGAGTGGCGAAAAGGTGAGGAGGACGGCAATGGCGAGAGCCCCCCAGCGACCGACCTGGCGACGCAAGAAATAGGGAAGCGCGACCAATGCCGTGCCGAAGATGGCGGGGAGGAGGCGTGCTGTATAGTCACTTGCCCCGAAGAGCCAGTAAATCGGCCATGTGCCGTAGAACTGAAACGGGCCGTGCATCCAGGGCTCGTGGTGGTAGCCCAGTCCTGTGAAGAGTCTCCAGCTATATAGAGCATGCAGGCCTTCATCGTAGTGGATGGCGCGGGCTTCCAAGGCCCAGAGCCGTATCACCAGAGCGATGAGGACAAGCAAGACATAGAGGCCAACCTCCCGGTTGAGGGAAGAGCGCAAGCGGTCACCCAGTGATGCCCTAACCTTCTCCACTACTCATCACTCACCTTGAAGATGGTTACCCCTTCGTTCTCAAAGGCCACATCCATGAAGTCGGCGAATTTCTCTCCCACCTCGTCGCCATACTTCTCCCTCTCTAAATGTCCCACATAGACATAGCTGACCTCGTACTTCTCCAGCAACTCCTGTACTTGGCTTACATCCTCGCTCTGGTAGATGAGGTTGATGTCCTCCTTTCTACCCCGAAACAGAATGTCAGAGCCCCGCCACAGGCGCTCTTTCCCGGAGGGGCCTAGAACAGTAGGCAACCCGGTGCGCCCCGAGATTTGAAAATAGCCCTCGCCGAGGTCTTCTCCCGCGGCCTCGACGATCACCGGAGTACCCTTTACGTTGCTATTCAGCCACTGAATCGCCTCATACTCTGAAGGTCTGCTGCGCTCCACAAAGGCGAGCCCGTTGAGGGTCGGCTCACCGCCGAAGCTACCGGTAAAGGTGATGGTGGCAGCGATGGGATAGATCAGGCTGCCGGCCACCAACACAACACATACCGCCCACCAGGAAGCACGGCCCAGTTTTCTGAGGAGGGTTGCCGGCCGCCAGCGCGATGCCAGCCAGTAGAGGCCGAAGGCGGAGGCGAGGGTCATAAAGACCCATACCTGGTAGTAACCCTTGAACATGGTGTTCATGCGACGAATGCCGTGGGGGTCTCGGACGTAGAAGAGTTCTAAGCCCATGAGAAGCAGGAAGCCGGTAAAGAGGAGCAGAATTACAAAGAGAGAGGCCTTTTCGCTGCTATTCTCAGGTTTCACCGCCCTTTGTGACCTTTTCATAACGATCAACAGGATAAGGGAAAGCGCTGCCAGTAAGGGTAGGACGTGCCACCACTTCTCCGGTATGGAGAGGTTGCCGTCTTCTGTTAGCAGCGCCCAAACTGTCCAAATCGCCAGCGGCAGCAGGGGAATTAGAATCGCCCAAAGGATATGCTGCCATGGAGAAAACAATTTCCTTACCAATCCCCAGGCCTGAGCCAAAATGAAGGAAATGGTCACGAAGAGGAAAAGTCCCCAGAAGATGAAAAAGTGAAAGGGCTGAGTGTCTATATTGTTAACAAGGCCCAAGCCCTTAATCTCGGTTTGCACTTTTAGATAGAAGGGAAGGTAGAATAGCACAGCACAGGCTATTAGCACGAGACAAAATATACCCACATCTCTCAATAACCGAGAATCTATTCTCCCTCGCGCCAGGTATGCTCCTATTAGCGCCGCAAAAATGAACAGTAAGATGTAGGTCGGCAGGTCCCAGGTATTGATAAAGCCCAGTGCCCCCAAGCAGATGGCGAAAACCAACAACTTTGGCCAGTTCCTCCTCAGCCAGTCGAGGCCAAAAGAGGTGGAGGAGTTCATGATCTGCAGGCAAAGGGCCAGGTTAAGCAATACAAAAGGCAGCGCCATGAGGTGGGGGTGGAGATCGGCGAAGATAAAGCTGAAGAAAGGAAACTCCGTTATAGTATAGTCCAGACCCCATTCCACGCCAGGTGTCAGCGTATTTATGACTCGAGTGGCGCCCCACCACCACCAATGGGCCGTGGGATACCAATGCGCACTATGATAGGGCTGATCCCGTCCTGCGATGCCCACCCAATCCCAGAAGCCTTCACTGCCCCACCCGTGGGCATACAGTAGGTCCAGCACCCCCATCAGGTTGCCCAGCATCAGCAAAAACCCCAACGCCACCAGACCGAAACCGATCGCTGCCTTGAAGCCTCCGCGACTCAGCCTAACCAGGTTATAGACGATGCTGAAAGCGCCGATGGCTGTTAGCGCGAAGATCAGGGATAGTGAGATATTGAAGGCAATGGCTGGGGCTGTCCCAGCAGTCTTGGTCAGGGTAGCCATCATTAGATAGCCAAAGTGGTAGTAGCTGATGGAATGCCCGCTGAGCCACGGGTCCACGGGAGGGAAGTATTCGCTCCTGAGGATGCCATTGAAGAAGGCGAAGTCCATGGGCTTCTCACCGAAGCTAATATCAGGGCTATAGGCATGCACCCAAGCATAGAGGACAAATGAGAGGAGGAATATAGCCTCGGTGGCGATGATCACCCCTCGGTTCTCGGAGATGAAGCCGGCTATTTCGTGGCGGCGGCGTATGAAGAGAATGAGGGAGCCCACCGCAAGCAGGGCGATGATCAGAAGAATGGCCCAGCGACTGTTGGGCAGGATATGGGCATAGGCGGCAAGCCATAGAATGAAGGAGACGATGAGGATAGCCAGCGCCTTGCCAAAGGCGTATCCCCTATCGGGAAGGTTTCTGAAAAGGATCGAGGTTAAGGGCAGTGCTATTATGCCCAGTAGCTGGACCAGGAGCCACCATATGAACAGATGGATCACAACCGTTCCTCACTAACTCTCTGGAGAAAACAGCGCTTCCGCAAACTCTTCGGGGTAGAAAGGGGCCAAATCGTCCAACTCCTGCCCGGTGCCGATGTAAAGGATCGGTATATTGAGCTCATCGCAAATTGCGAGGACAATCCCTCCCTTGGATGTGCTGTCCAATTTGGCCATGAGGATGCCGTTGACCTTCACTGCCTCTGTAAAATAGCGGGCCTGGCTCAGCCCATTCTGGCCAGTGGTAGCATCGAGGACGAGCAGCACCTGGGGCTCGATACTGGCCTTGTCTACTACTCGCCTGATCTTCTTCAGTTCCTCCATGAGGTTGGTTTTGGTATGTATGCGACCTGCGGTGTCGACGATGACAAAATCGGCGTTTCTCCTTGCAGTCTCTATGGCATCGAAAACCACCGCAGCGGGGTCCCCCCCAGGCTGGTGAGCTATTACTGGCACACCTATTCGTTCTCCCCATACCTTGAGCTGGTCAATAGCCGCTGCCCTGAAGGTGTCGCTCGCCGCCAGTATAACCCTCTTCCCCTGCACTTTGAGGCCATAGGCCAGCTTGGCGATGCTCGTGGTCTTGCCCACACCATTGACCCCAACCACCAGTATTACGCCTACTCTCCCGTTTCCTGAAGGGAAAGGCTCCGCCTCGACCACTGTTAAGAGGGAGATAATCTCTTCCTTCAGAGCGGTTCTTACCTGGGTGGTTTCTATGATCTTCTCTCCCTCTACCCTCTGTTTGAGTCGTTCGACAAGTTTGGCGGTGGTGCTCATACCGACGTCAGCAGAGATAAGAAGCTCCTCCAACTCATCCCAGAGCTCATCCCCTAATGTGGAACGGTCGAAGAGGCGCACTACCCTGCCCCACCAGGCCTCCCGGGTACGTTGCACGCCCTGATCCGTCTTTCCTTCCGACTTTTTGAAGAAGCCAAGCACGTCTCGCTACTCTCCAGTTAGGTTCTCCAATGCCTTGCGTGCTGCCTGCATCTCTGCTGCACGCTTGTTGCGGCCCGAACCTTTGCCCAGTATCGAGTCTCCAGCCAGCACCTCCACGGTGAAAACCTTCTCGTGGTCAGGCCCCATCTCTTCGATAGTTCGGTAAACGGGTGTTACCCTGCGTTCGGATTGAATAATCTGTTGTAGTCTCGACTTGTAGTCGGCAACGAGCTTGTGTTCGATTGCTCGCTCAAGCTCGCTGCCCAGTATCCTCAGGATGAAGCTCTTGGCGGCATCCAACCCCTGGTCAACTAGGACAGCGCCGATAACTGCTTCCAGGGTACAGCCCAGGTTCCTTGTACGGCGGCGTCCACCACCCTCCTCTTCCCCACGCCCCAGGTACAGATACTCTCCGAGGTTCAAGGACAGAGCAACACGGCCCAGCGTCTCTCCGCGCACCAGTGCCGATCTGAGCTTTGTCAGCTCCCCTTCAGCTAAGTCAGGGAAGCGGTGATAGATTTCCTGCGCCACCACGAAGCCGAGGACAGCATCTCCCAGGAACTCAAGCCTCTCGTTGGAGGCCAATGGCAGGTCAGGGTTTTCGTTGAGATAGGAGCGATGGACGAGAGCTTGCTGGAGGAGGGATAGGTCTCTAAAGGTAACGCCCAGGGTAGCTTGAAGGTCAACGAAATCTAACAAAGTTGCCGAACCGAGTACGGATTTGAGTTTATCATAAGTTGCCAGCTTTAGGTTGTCAAGGAAACCGCCGCTACCCCAATCAGTGGATTGTATTAGTTACAGTCTCTCACATTTGGAAATGTTCTAAGTTCTACGTTCTAGGTTAACCTTGAACTTAGAACCTAGAACCCTAAAAACTCGAACAGGCTCGCTGGCCCTATGTTGACAGCGCTCTTCTCCTTTGCTACCCTATCAATCAGTTTCCCCTCAACATGCCTTTGGCGCAGCAGATTGATGGATCCCAGACTCAAAGAAACACCTGAGAATCTTCAAGAGCTGATCGACAGCCAAGCGGACTTTATCGTGGGAAACCAGCTTTCCTCTGGAGCCATCCCCTGGTATCGAGGTGGCGTCACAGACCCCTGGGATCACGTGGAAGGCGCCATAGCCCTCGATTTTTCTGGCAGGTTCCAGGAGGCTGCCGCGGCCTACGTGTGGTCGCGTGATATGCAGAATCCCGATGGCAGCTGGTATTCCGGTTATCTGGACGACAAAGCGCAAGATTCAGTAAAAGATACGAACTTTGCTTCCTACATAGCTACCGGGACGTGGTTTCATTATCTGGCCACTAAGGACTTGGGCTTCCTCCGCCGGATATGGCCTACGGTCGAGAAGGGCATAGACTTTGGCCTGAGTTTACAACAGCCAATGGGCGAGATACCTTGGGCCTCTGGTGACAAGGGTGAGGTCTGGCCCGGGGCTATTGTAACCTCATCATGTTGTATCTGGCATAGTATTAGGAACGGCATCAATATCTCAAAGACATTGGGACAGGACAGGCCTGATTGGGATAGGGCCAGCGAGAGGCTTCTTAAGGCAATCAAAGAACACCCTGAGCTGTTCGATAAGATGGGCGAGAACAAACGCCGTTATTCTATGAACTGGTTCTACCCCATCCTTACCGGGGTGATCGGAGGGAAAGAAGCGAAGGAGCGTATCGAGAGGGAGTGGGCGGATTTCATTATCGATAACTGGGGATGCAGGGTCACTGCCGACGAAGATGTGACTGCAGTAGCTGAGACCAGCGAGCTGGTCATAGCCTTGTGCCTTATAGGAGAACACAACAGGGCGAAGCTGCTGTTGGATTGGACTCTGCGGCTTCGAGATGGCGAGAGTGGATTCTGCCGGGGTATAAAGCTGCCGCAACAGGAAGCCTGCCCCCGTGAGAGGGCCACCTGGACATCGGCAGCACTGATAATGGCGATAGCAGCCCTGGCCAAGGCTTAGCGCCCAGTCGGTATCAGACTTTGACAGCGGTCTATTGCCCAGCATTGGAGGGGTTTTGGGAGAGATTCCGTCACCAGAAATCGCCGCCAACGATTTTGTGGGCTATGAAGTCCTTATCGACTTCATGAAGGAACGGGCGTTGCATGAGTTGGGAGGAGACATAATCGAGATCGGAGCGTTCATAGGCGGCGGCACCGTCAAATTGGCGAGGTTTGCCCAAAGGTATGGCAAGAAGGTATTCGCTATCGACATTTTCGACCCCAGGTGTGATAGGACCCGCGATGCAAGCGGAACCAGGATGTGCGACATCTACGAGGCATTTCTCCAGGGTCGCTCACAGTTGGAGGTCTATCGTGAGACTACGCGGGGTTTCGACAACATAATAACACTGGACATGGATTCTAAAGAGGTTGAATTTCCCGAAGAACAGAGTTTCATTTTCGGATTCATCGATGGCAATCACCAGCCAGAGTACGTGAGAAATGACTTCTACCTTGTCTGGCGCAACCTTGTTCCAGGAGGCAGCGTCGGCTTCCACGACTATGATTTTGACTTGCCGGAAGTTACCGAGACTATCGACGGGTTAATAGGGGAGCATAGAGACGAGATAAGTGAAGTCCACGAAATAAAGGAAAAGCATATCGTTTTACTGACTAAGAAAACCCTCATGGGTGGCTGTCCACCAACGAATCATGAAAATTGATGTGTCAGATGCCGTTCGTGGTGAGCTTGTCGAACCATGAAGGGCCCTTCGACAAGCTCAGGGCGAACGAAACAAGCAATGATGGTTTTTGGGGTCTACATACTGGAATGTGCCGACAAGAGCTATTACATTGGTCATACCGATAACCTGGAAAAGCGTTTGTATGAGCATGAACAAAACCTGTTCAAGTGCTATACATCCAAAAGACTTCCCGTGAGGCTTGTTTATTCTTGTGAATTTGAAACTCGAGAGGATGCATTGGCCAGGGAGAGGCAAATAAAGGGATGGTCACGCAGAAAGAAGCAAGCATTGATTGCTGGAGACTGGTCCAGCTTGGTCGAGTATTCAAAGGGTAGGGCAAATCACCCTTCGACAGGCTCAGGGCGAACGGAAGAAAACCTATTTTTGGAATAAGAGAAACCATCGGTTGGGTGAGCGGGCATATGCTGGAAGTGCTTCAGGTTGAGACCACAAATCTTTGCAATGCGCGTTGCATTTTCTGTGCCCACGGACGGATCGAGCAGCACGGCACTATGTCCGATAGGCTCTACACCAAGATTCTGTCCGATGCCAGCAGGCTTGACCCCCATCCTGAAACGTTTATCCCCATGCTTACCGGAGAGCCTTTTCTCGACCCGCAGATAGTAGACAGGGTAAGAGAGGCACGGGCGGCGCTGCCCGGGAGTGAGATTCATTTGTACACCAATGGCAGCCTTCTCACGGAGGAGACGATCAGGGAGCTTTCGGAAATACCTGGTTTCCGCCTTAACATCTCACTAAACGGAGCTTCACCAGAAGGGAGAAAGAGGTTGACGGGGCTCGACGACTACGAATACGTGGCCAGGATGATAGATTACGTCGACGCCCTTCGCATACCTCATACTGTGTCGCTGGTGCAGCATCCCTCCCTTACCGAGGAAGAGGAAGAGGCTTTTAACCGCAGATGGGGACAGGTAACGTCGAGTTCGTCATCTCGAACACCCTATGTGTTCCAGCACCTGAACTTTGCCGGTCTTACTTGCCCTGCCCTGGAGAACAACTTCACCCGCTGTATCCACGCCACCAGCCACATGACCGTCCTCTGGGATGGCAGGGTAAACCTGTGCTGCATGGACCCGCTTGGCAGAAAGATATTCGGCGATTTGAACGATCAAACGGTTGCTGAAGTGTGGTCCTCCCAGGAGCGTCAGCACTATGTTACTATGCACGAGGAGGGCCGGGGGACCGAGTGCGAGGTGTGCCGGGACTGCAACATCTTCTGCATTTGAGAGATAGCCGGAATTGTTTGATCAACCCTGAAAGCCCCCGTGGATATGCACTAGGTACAGCGCTTTGCGTTGTACTGGGTTAACGCCGTATAATATACAGGGTGGATGTTAGGCTGCTGATAATCAGCTAGCAACTGTCTAAATGCGGAGAGGATAAATGAGCGTCATTGATTCTATCGGGAACACGCCGCTTGTGGAGCTGAACAACCTGAATGGAAACCCGCGGGTCAGGCTAATGGCCAAGCTAGAGGGAAGCAATCCCGGCGGCTCGGTCAAGGACCGTGCTGCTTACTACATGCTAAAAGAAGCCATCCAGTCGGGCGAGTTGTCTCGGGGCAAGACCATCATCGAGCCCACCTCAGGCAATACCGGGATTGCCCTGGCTATGATGGGGGCGGCTATGGGTTACAAGGTAGAGCTGACCATGCCCCAATGCGTCAGCGTTGAGAGACAACGCGCCATCGAAGCCTTTGGCGCGGTGATCGATCTCACCCCCGGGGATAAAGCAACCGATGGCGCTATCATACGAGCACATCAAATTCTCCAGGAGAACCCTGATCAATACTACATGCCAAACCAGTTCGACAACGAGAACAATGTACTGGCTCATTACGAGACAACCGGCCCCGAGATACTTGCACAGACAAACGGTGAGGTCGATGTGTTCGTCGCCGGGTTGGGTACAACCGGGACCCTGATGGGCGTCTCCAAGTACCTCAAAGAACGCAAGCCATCGGCGCGGATAGTGGGTATAGAACCCGAGCTGGACCACAAAATCCAGGGGCTCAAGAATATGCACGAATCCATCGTCCCCCGTATTTTTCAGAAGGATGCCCTGGATGATCAGCTTACCATCTCGGATGAAGAGGCATTTGAAAACACCAGGTTACTTGCGACACGAGAGGGTCTGTTCGTTGGGATGTCAAGTGGAGCGGCGTTAGCGGGGGCGCTAAAGGTTGCGAGGGAGATGGACTCCGGCACGTTGGTGGTACTACTGCCAGACCGTGGCGATCGCTATTTAAGTACCTGCCTCTTCATGTCTACCTGCGCCAAGTGCCCGCCGTAGGCTATGTCCCGCTCTCCGCTATGAATTCGTGGTAGCTGGCAAACCGGCGCAGGGCACGGCAGGCTCCGCGCAGGGACGTATAGGCGGGGATGCCCGCTGCTACCAATTCCCTGACATACCTTTCGGGCGCCTCTGTCTTACTCTCATCCGTTATAGCGAGAACTATCGGCTTGCCCCCAGGATCCTTGTGAGCCACGCTCGAGATACACTCCCCGAACTCGGCCATCCTATGGCCCCAGATTCTGGGAAAGAACTCAGCGCTCACATGCAAAATGATAATGTCTACTAGAGGGTCAGCGGCCAGCAGTTCGAAGGTTCGCTGTAGAGTAGAAATATCCCCAAACACCATGGGTATATCCAGCGGATTCATCACACCCTGGTTTACCAAAGAGACAAACTCAAGCAGCCCCGCTCTCGTATGTGCTGAGATGGCTGGCATTTCAAGCCCTTCCTCGGCACAGATATCTCCGGTGGCTACGCTATCGCCTCCGCCTGCCCCCAACACCGCCACCCGCTTGCCCGGCGACGGCTTCAAACGAAGGAGGGCCATGGTGACTTCGGCCATCTCCTCAATCGAGTCCACCTCTATCGCCCCTGTCTGCTTGAAGAAGGCATCCCAAATCTGCCTGTCTCCCGCCAGAGAACCGGTGTGCGATGAAGCTGCCCTTGCCCCTGAGTACGTCAGGCCACCCTTCCAGATAACGACCGGCTTCGTCGGGTTCAACTGCCTCACCAGCTCGGTAAGCCTCCCGCCATCCTTAATACCCTCGAGATACATACAGATGATCTGGGTTTCGGGATCGGTGGCCAGGTACTCCAGGAAGTCGGTCGCATCCATTATGAGCGCGTTTCCGTAGCTTATCACCTTGCTGAAGCCGATCCCGCGGTGTGGACCTTGCAGCAGGTATATACGCGCATGGCCCCCGCTCTGAGAGACGAAAGCGACTGGTCCCTGTACTAACTCGACCTCCTCGAACATTTTCATGCGGATGGAGGGTATGTGGAAGCCCATGCAGTTCGGCCCTATTATCCGAAGGCCTCCCCTTAGTGCTATCTCCCGTATCCTGCCCTCCAGCCTCTTTCCCCCCGCTTCCCCCGTCTCACCAAAACCGGAGGTGAGTATCTGCACATTGAGTGCCCCGGCTGCTATGCAGTCTTCCAGCACTTGAGGCACCGCAGCAGCCGGCACGCCTATTATGACAAAATCCAAAGGCTCAGGAACCGAAGTTACACTTGGATACGCCTTGACCCCGTCGATCATGTCGGCCTTGGGATTGACGGGATATATGCGTCCCTGGAACTCCGATTCTCGGAGAATTCGAAAGAGCCTCGATCCTGTGTAGCCGGGGTGATGCATGTGCTCGCTTCTGGAAACGCCGACGATGGCGATTGTTCTTGGGGGAAAACCCTGTCCGAACCCCCCGTCTCGTGTCATTTCGTTCTCCTCATTGTTGATCCTTCAAGATGCCCAAAGCTGCAAAAGGGTTCGCGGTGGCATCAAATGATATATGAATTATGAAGGAAGCCTGAGTGGATTTCAACGTTCGCCCAAGAGCTAGCGTTTGGGCTCAAACGGGGAGGCTGGAGGTCTGCCTGGGCCTCCGAAGTCTTGGGTAGGGTGGGTGAAATGAAATGGAACCCACCTTGCCAAATGGAGATGAAAACTATTTCTCAAGTTGAGGCTGGTGCTATGGATCCGCTGCCACGGACGTATAGTGTAGAGTTTGCTGGGTGGTTGTTGGGAAAGTGAAACCAGCGGCTCGCACCGGGGCAAAGGTCTTGCGATGGATGGGACAGGGGCCCAGGCGCTGCAAAGCCTCCATGTGCTCAAAGGTGCCGTAGCCTTTGTTTCGAGCCAGGCCATAGCCGGGGAATTTCCTGTCCAATTCCATCATGAGCCGGTCACGGGTGACCTTGGCAACGATAGATGCCGCCGCGATTGAAAGGCACAGGCTGTCCCCGTTGGTGATGCTTTTTTGCGGTAGACGGATGTTAGGCAGACGGAGGAAGTCTACTAGAAGGAAATCGGGGCGGGTTGAGAGCTGCTGTGTGGCATGGCGCATCGCTTGCCTGGTAGCGGCGATGATGCCTTGCTTGTCGATCACGTCGTGGCGGACTATCCCTACCGCAAACGACGTCCCGTCCCCTTGGATGCAGTCGAAGATTAGCTCCCGCTTCTGAGGGGTAAGCTGCTTGCTGTCTCGAACCAGGCGCAGCCAGGATGGCCGATCCTCCAGGGGCAGGATAACCGCTGCGGCTACCACCGGGCCAGCCAGTGGCCCGCGACCGGCCTCGTCGATGCCAGCGATGAGCCTATACCCCTGCGCCCTTAGTCTCTCTTCTTCGATAAAGGTTGGTGCCTGGCTCACCGCGACAGTTACCTTCACTGAATTTGGGACATCGTACCACGAACAAACACGGTTGTCAAAGAACCTGACGGCCGTTTTACACCCTCACCTAACCTCTCCCTTCAAGGGAGAGGGGGAATTCATCCAACCCACAGGATCCGCGGATTTAGGCGTCCGTTGTTAGGCGGCCACTGAAGTTGCAGGTCGTGTGGCTTGCGCCTATACTGTGGTCGTGTTGCGCTACAGCCGATTGAAGAGGTCGGGGATAACATCGTGGGATAAGGCCTGTCATCAGGCTTCGCTGCTAGCTGCTGCATGCGCTTTGTACAGCCTCTACTACCGTCAACTATTGGGGGTTTATCTACGAAGTCTTCGGCTGTCGCGTCCAGACTCTTTCCTCGAGTCTCTCAGGATGGTGCGGCTAATCCACGGGGTGAGGCGGTATACAGCCGTGCTCCCTCCTAGATTGGCTGCTCTGCACAAACTGAGCAGGGAGATTGACATAGGGTCTGTGCCGGGCGATGTCGTTGAGTGCGGCGTCTATAACGGGGGATCAGCTGCTCTGATGGCTTCTATTTGCACACAGTCTCCTCTGAACAGAAACATATGGCTCTTTGACTCGTTTGAGGGACTGCCCAATCCCACTGACAAGGACGGCGATGAAGCTCAAACCTGCGCATGGTGGTGCCACGGGGACTTGGCGAAGGTCAAAACGATATTCCAGAGGCTATGCGTTCCCGAGTCTCACGTTTGCATTGTCAAAGGTTGGTTCCAGGATACCTTTCCCTCGGCGCAAGTCCAAGACATAGCCTTGCTACATATAGACGCAGACTGGTACGAAAGCGTCAAATTGTGTTTGGAGAGATTCTATGACAATGTCCGGCCAGGGGGATTTGTTGTCGTCGATGACTATGGGCACTGGGAGGGCTGCAGAAGGGCAACCGATGAGTTTCTGAAAGAGCGGTCTCTTGATGTGAGGCTGGTTCGAGTTGACTATACGGGTCGCTATTTCCAAAAACCCGGGAAATCACCGTAAGCCTGGGATTGGGGTATCAATAGGGGGCAAGAGGCCCTGGATTCCACCGCAGGTTCCGAGCTTTGAGTTCTGGATGTGGGAGACTCAAAACATTCCCTTTTCCCCGTTGACTTAGATGGGGTGGGTGCGGCCGCAGTGCGGACACTTGACTTTGGCCCTTTTGAGTTTGGCGGGCACCTTCAGCTTGGTGCCGCAATCGCAGGTAATAGTCTTATAGTCGTTCATCCGCCACATCAGGTCTGAGACCTCGCGAGTGCGTTCCAGCTTGCTGGGTTCGGGCTCTCTGGGTGCGGCTTCAGGCGCGGCTGCCCGCAGCCCGATGGCTCCGGCGCTGGCGATGGCGGCGGGCTGAATAACCCCCCTGCCGCCCTTATGTACCTGCTGGAAAGCAGCGTCGTAGTCGCCGAGGGAGGCGCCCCCGGCCATGGAGCGCAGGATACGTACCCGCTCTGAGATAGGTGGGTGGGTGCTGCTGAGGTCGGTGGCCGGCTTCCCCTTCTTGCGGAAGGGATTAATGATGTACATTGGGGCTGTAGCCTGGTTAGCCGACTGCAGTTGTGGGGTTGAAGCGCCAAGCTTTTCCAGTGCGGAGGCCAGTCCCTCCGGGTATCTGGTGTAGAGGGCAGAGGAGGCATCAGCCAGGTATTCCCTCTTCCTCGAGATGGCGAAGTAGATCAACCGAGCGAAAATCGGCGCCAGTATCATCAACACTATTCCTATGATGAGAATTATCCCCCCCGCGCCGCCGCCTCCCCCTGAGCTTCTCCTGCCGCCACTCATGGAGCTGAAGAAGAGCATATATGTCCCGTAATAGGCCAGAATGACGATAGTCCCCAGAAGGATGCTGCACAACGACATCAACAGCACATCGCGGTTCTTTACGTGGGCTATTTCATGTCCGATGACGCCCTGTAGCTCGTCGCGGTTGAGTTTCTGCAGGAGGCCGGAGGTGATAGCCACGGACGCCCGCTTGGGATCGCGGCCGGTGGCGAAGGCATTGAGCGCCGGGTCGTCGATGATGTAGATGTTGGGCATCTTCTCCAGGCCCGAGGCAATCTTCATCTCCTCAACTACGTTGTAGAGGCGGGGGTGGTCATCGCGCTCGATTTTCTTTGCCTTGGAAAGCGCCAGCAATATGCTGTCCCCCTGGAAGAAGGCGACCAGGTTCATCACCCCCCATATCACAAGGGCTATGAACAGGCCCGCCACACCGCTATCCAGAAAGGCTACGCCGAGCAAGTAGCCAACCAGAAGCAGCATCGCCAGCATCCCTGCTACCAGAATTGCCGACCTGATCTGATTAGCTCTGATCTGTTGCCACATAGCTGAGTGTCTCCGGGCTAGGTGAAACTAACCTTGGGTGCTTCCTTCTCCGCGGGCACCTCAACCTCGAAGAATTCGCCGGCTTTGAAACCAGTTATATTTGCTATTATGTTCGAGGGGAACATCTGGATCCTATTGTTACAATGCAGTACGGAATCGTTGTAGAACTGGCGTGAGAAGCTTATCTTGTTCTCAGTGGAGGTCAACTCCTCCTGGAGCGCGAGGAAGTTCTGGTTGGCCTTCAGGTCGGGGTAGTTCTCGACCACGGCCAGCAGCCTGGAAAGCGCCCCGCTGAGTTCACCCTCAGCTTTGGACTGGGCACCAACACCCTTGCCGATTGCCCCCTGCGCCAGGTTGCGGGCATTGGTAACTGATTCCAATGTCTCTCGCTCGTGCGCCGCATAGCCTTTGACTGTCTCCACCAGATTGGGGATGAGGTCGTGCCTTCTCTTGAGCTGCACATCGATCTGCGCCCACGCGTTCCTCATCTGGTTGCGCACCCTCACCAGGCTGTTATAGGTTACGACAAACATGACAATAACTACCGCTACGATGCCGATAATGACCCACACTGCAATAGGCATGAAACACCTCCGCAACAGTTTTCTTTATGGCCAGCCTCAAGGCTCAAACCCAAAATCAAAAGGAGCGTGCTATCCCTGCCGCTTCTTCCCGACCCGGCTTAGTCCCGGGCTCTGAATACCTCTCCCAGGAAGGTGATAACACGTCCTTGTGAGTCCGACTCTTGGGATGGCTTGTCGGATAGCTGTGTTATCAACTGTCCCACCTCCCCCTTGTCAAACCACAGCCCGTCTCCCCGCTGGCAGGCATCGATAAGCACCTCCGGTTCGTGGCCCACGGTTGCCTTTTTCATTCTCTGGCGGCATATGGGGCACTTCCGCTTCTTCTCCGATGACCTGGCTTCGGGCGAGGTGAGGATACTATCCAGAGACAAGCTGGACCCCTCCAGCTGCATAGTCTCCAGCAAAAGCTCCAGCTCCCCCGCATCGAACCAGACCCCTGAGCAATCCACGCAATAGTCAAGCTCGATATTCTCGTGCTCAACCACTATCATCAAATTGCTGCAGGCGGGACATTTCATAGGTATGTTCTCCGAACGGCGCTGCGCAAAGTGTAAATAAAGAACCAAGCTGTGTCAAGTGAGGCACAGGAATGGGATACGGGGGGCCTGTTCTTCTAATCAACGTCGTTATGGTCGCTACATATAAGCGGCTCTTACTTGGCTGAAATCCCTAAGATATATGCTTCATGCGCACAAACTACGCCACGCCTTTGCAATCAGCTCCTTGGAGGAATAGACTGTGCCGTTTGCTGAAGCTTCACAAGGACTATGTCCTTCACGGTATCAGGGCGTCCTAATCGCTTTCTTAACCCTATCCATCACATCAGGCGGAATGGTCTTCATGTCATGTACCTTCTCGGCATGTTCCGCCACTTTCTTCAAAAGTTCCTCTTCCGTCGCTGCTGTTGCCTCAAAGTCACAGTCTGCGCCTGTGTCCTTGCACCTAAGCGATGGCATTGTCATACCTCCTTTCCCTCGTTGGCGAATAGACCCGTATGATATAACTAATCCACGCACGAAGTCAACCGTCTGGAGGAGAAGTCTGGATTTTCCAGAACAGGGAGCGTCTTGCTGAAGTGTTCAGAGGGTCCCTGAGCTTTCCTGTCCGAAAAGGAGGGTCGTAGGTGGGGTGGTTCTCACGTCTGACACCTCTATCATAAGAAATGCTGATATAGCTGAAGAAACTTACTGAATACGAAGACTACCAATCCGATTTTAACTACCCTGTAATCAGTAAGTGCAAGCAAGCGAATCATTAGCGGAAAAAGTCCAAGCAGTAATCCTAAGAGCATGCTATTAAACGCGAATCCAACCATAAAAGCTGCACTAGGCATTGAGATGAAGCGAAGGGATATTATCGCTGGCACAGATAAGCCTAACCCAACGTAGAAAACTGCATTAAACACATACATCGCAGCTACTTCTGAATAACGCCTTTTTTCAATGAATTTAAGCAATGTCCACAGAATGAAAATCAAAAACCCCATTCCAACTAGTGCACCAACTATTGTTAAAACGCTTTGTATTACTAGTTCCGATGCTGAAAGGGTACCCTTTGGTATGTCTACGATGAGACCATGGATAATAAACGCCAGTGGAACTATAACGGCTATGATAGTAGCTACTATTACTAGCTGTTTCCTAGCATTACCCTTGCCTCTTTTGAGTTGCTTTAAACAATATTTAGCTCTTGTATTTAACCTACGATATCGTCTTCTACTGACAATAATATTAATTGCCATAAGAAGACCTGCTAATATATCGAGGCTGATTACCGTTGCGCCAGACTTCAATAAACACTCAAGCTCAAACATGCCTTTGTGACCTTCAAATACAAATCTTGCAGTAGTATACTTATCGCAGTAGAATATCGCAAGTTAATAATCTATAAGAGATCATGCGAGAGGGAAGGAGGTGTGATACATAATGTGGAAGCGATTTGGTCAAGCTAGGTCTGCTGGCAAGCTATTCAATGAAGCTGCCGAGCATTGGCGTCGACGCCAGAATTTCCTACTGCAGGGTGATGATGAAAGCGCACAAAAGGCGTGCGCAGATGTTGTTCGGCTCTGCCAAATCTCAATACAAAGTGACCAAAAGGAAGGTGATGCCTATGTGCTACTTGCAAATGCACTACTGTCAGCAGCATCTGAGTTCTCGAAGTATACAAACCCAGACCAACACAAGTTCCTATGGCTCAACGGAGCAGCGGTTATCCAACTATGGCACTCACTTCCACACAGGGGTTATCCAATTACAAAGAACCAAGCTATCGGTGACGGATTGTGGAGAATAACAGTGGACGAACTCAAGGAGGAGGAGGGTTTAACTGAGAGTGAAGCCATAAACCTAATGAATTCATATAAGAATCGGCTGGCTACCTACGCTATTTCCCCATCAAGCTTTGAAGGGATAAGAGAGATAGTCTGTAGCAAACCATTGAGCACTCCATTTTCCAGTAGAGAGGCCACCGAAGAAGAGGAAACGAAACCAGACGTTTCCAAGGCAGAAATCTTGGAGGAGATATTTCGACTGGAAGGCACGTTGCGGATGAGCATTCGTGGTGGAAAACATCTCAGTCGTGCTGAATCAAACATAATCACAAAAAAGGTGAGTTACGCTAGACTCCAACCCTGGTCAAGGGTTTTCCCAGTGATAGAGGGAGCAAGTGAAGACGAAATAAACAAATGGCTTAATAATCCCTCCATGAACGTGCTGTTGCCCGATCCAATTGTAATGAGCATGGCTGCCTATACACCTGTGCCTGTTGTAACAATGGAGCGAATATTGAAGAAGCTGCTCCAAGAGAACTACGACATGTTTTGGAGACAAGCTGAAGCAAATGTGATGTCTGGGAGGTGGTCAGGATCAAGCTAAATGCCATCAAATTAAGAAAGCAAAACCCTGCAGCCAAGCAGGGAATTTTCAAACTGAGAAATTTGCGACCGAGCAAAGCGGTATGAAAATCTCTGCAATCGTAGGCTCACCGCTCTCACCTCTACCATGATCCGAAACTGCTCTCGCTATCCTTCGACAGCTTCCCCACCGTGTTCAATAAATACATCAAATAGGTATTTGGTTACGCTGGGTTCCGTCTTTTGGAATTCCTCAAAGAGTTGTGTGAAATCAATCACCTTATCTAAATTGCGTGGGTCTGGAACGTAGCCCACATCGCTCTCACCTGGAGTGATCTTTGCGGTATTGAATATCTGCTGTCCTGTGTGAGCAAAGTAGTTACGAATGTTGTTTAGACGATTCAGCTTTTCAATCTGCATCTGGTCAAGTGTCGGTACGATTTTCTTCAAGACCTCACGCTTGAGACTGAAGCTGCACCGTTCGTCATACAGAACCTGTAAAATGAAGTCGATGCGAACCTTGCCGAAGTAATGCTGAGAAATAATCGCATTGATTATCCACTCAAGATTGATGAATTTCTCAATAACTTCCGCACGCTGTTGAGACAGATTTGGCGTTTCCACGGCGCTAATCCTCCTGTTTAGCTTACGTTTCAAATAAGCTGGGTAGATCCAAGCCTCAGACGACCTCCCGTAGAATGCCAGCGAGACTCCTTGCACTACTATACATATCGCAGTAGAATATCGCAAGCGCGATGATGAAAACCGCCCTTTTTACTTCTCCCTCAAACAACCTGAGTATTTAGGTTGGTGTCAGGCTTTGAAGCTACAAGACCTCCTCGTAGACCTCCAGGGTCTTTCTTGCTGAAACTTCCCAGCTAAAGGACTCCTCGATCCTTTTTCTGGCTGCCTCCCCCATCCTTTGTCTTAGGGGCTGATCGGCAAGAAGGCGCTTTATCGCTGCTGCCAGCGCAGGGGGGTCTGCGGGGGGTATAAGTACGCCGGTTCCATACTCCCCCACTATCTCAGGCAGCGCCCCCGCTCTAGTGGCTATAACAGGGGTACCGCAGGCCATTGCTTCAGCAGCGGGCAGTCCAAAGCCCTCGTAGAGAGAAGCGGTAACCGCGATCTCCGCTGACGAATAGAGCCTGGCTAACTCATCTGCGCCTATGTGCCCGGTGAAAGTGACCCTATCGCCGATCCCGAGTTGCTGTACTAGCTTCGTCCGGTACCCGTCATCGGGGCCCTGCATGCCGACAACGCTGACCTTCACGTCGACGTCGTCCTTTAACAGGCTTACCGCTTCCAGCAGGAAAGGAACACCCTTTTTCTTGTCCTCAGTTTTGCCCACTATGACGAGGCTATTGGGCTCTTTCTCGACGTGATCGAGTCTTCTGAAAATACCGGTGTCGATACCGTTGTGGACTATCCTCACCCTATCCTCGCGCAGTTTGAAGGCGCGAATCGTATCCTCTGCCGATGTTTTCGACACTGCTATCACCCTGGCCATCCTCTTGCTCACGATGCTCTGCATGGTGAGGAAGGAATAGAACATCGTCCATCTAAGCCTGCGCAGCCAGGTCTCGGACTCGGACAAAGAGGCAGCCAAATCGACTGTGATCGGATGGTGTATGGTGGCGACGATGGGCACCCCCAGGCTCTTGGCCAGAAGCAGGCCGTAGCCCAGCGTCTGGTTATCGTGAATGATGTCGAACCTCTGCCTGGACATGAGGTCGCGCAATCTCAGATATGCCCTCACGCTGAAGGTGAATATGTCGGGGAGGAACCCGATATGCACCGCCGCAGCCTCGTAGAGATTGATGGGGGTGAACATGCGCAGGGGGTTCGACAGCAAGGAGAAGCCGTTTGTCTCGTATAGATTGAGGCCTTCGAGCTTATGTAGCTTGACGCCCTCGGGGGGTGTGGGGTAGGGGGGGCCTGCGATCACGTGAACCTCGTGCCCCAGTTCCTGGAGCGCCTTGGCCAGGCAGCAGACGTAAACCCCCTGCCCGCCGCAGTACATGTTGCCCCTGTAGGTTAGGAGGCATATTCTCATTTCGCCTTTTTATAGGCGATGCCAGGCGAGTTGTCAAGTTTTTTGCGTTGAAAGTGAAGGAAACTTTGTCTCTAAGCAACACGTCCTCTGAAACATGCTTTTTTAGATTTACCTGTCCGCAGCCCTTGACATTTCGTGGTATGTTGGTATATTTATACCACAATCCATCCGGACTAGCCAAAGTCATGAAGGACGAGGAAAAGCAACTCCACGTAAGGATACCTGACGAAATCTATAAGAAGCTCAAGGTGAAATGCGTCTATGAGGACACCTCCATGCGGGAGTACGTAGCCAAGCTGATCGCCGAGAGCCTGGGAGAATATTCGGTCGAGGAGCAACCGCCCAAGAAGAGGACATCTGGGGAATCAAAGAGGAGGCGGTAGCGATGGTAAGCCAGGCAAAAACCAGAGATGAAATTATCGACCTGATTTTCAAGGACCCTGAAGTAAAGCACGGGCTTAAGATTTTTCCATCTGAGCAGCTGGCAAAACTGAACATCTCCGAGGAGGACGGCAAGTTCTCTATAAAATGTCCAGTCTCCAATAAAAAGAAGGTTGCCAAGCCAGAGGAAGTCATCCGCCAGCTTACTATCAACAAGCTCACCGACGACCTCCACTACCCGCTGAAGCGCCTCGACGTAGAGGTTCCCATAAAGATGGGCTCAACCTATGCCAGCAAGAAGGCCGACATAGTGGTCTACGCTGAAGACAGCAAGGAGAACACCTATATTATCATCGAGGTTAAGAAACCTCTCCGCAAAGACGGGCTGGAGCAACTTCATTCCTATATGAACGCTACAGGCGTTTACTACGGCGGGTGGATCAACGGGAACGAAGAAGTTTACCAACTCCGAACCGAGCCCAACCTCTTTGAAACCCTCAAGCGGATACCTGCAGTCAACGAAGGTTTGGACGATGTAAAGACTCCGATCAGAAAGTCCGAGCTGGAACCCATTCACGACTTGAAGGAAATGGTGCTGGAACTGGAGAATACCGTTTTGGCCAACGCCGGGGTGAGCGCCTTCGATGCTATCTTCCCCCTCGTCTTCGCCAAGCTATGGGATGAGTTCCATAAGGGCGATAATGACACCATGGAGTTTCGCACCACCACGGCTACACCCCAGGAACAGCACCGAAGGCTGGATGGGCTATTCAAGAAGGCAAAAGATGCTTGGCCTGGTATCTTCCTCGATGCCGACAGGATAGAACTTACCCCTGAAGCGCTGGTGACCGTAGCCTCCGCCTTTCAGACCAAGAAGTTCTTCGATACCGACCTTGATGTCATAGACGCTGCTTTTGAGTACATGATTAACCCGGAGCAGAAGCCAGACAAAGGACAGTTCTTCACCCCTCGCCAGGTGGTCAAGATGTGCGTCAAGATGCTTAATCCTGAACCTGACGAGGTAGCCCTTGACCCTGCTTGCGGCCCGTGCGGCTTTATGATCCACACGCTCAACTGGGTTACGGAGCGCTACCTCAAGCCAAAATATGGCGCTGACTGGAAGGCGCACAAAGTCCAGTATGCCAACTCCAAGCTTTTCGCCATTGACTTTGATCCGAGACTTGCCCGTGTTGCTAAAGCTATGATGCTTATCGCCGGTGATGGCAAAGCCCATGTTTATCGGGTTAACTCTCTTGACCCAAGAGAGTGGAAAAACCGCACCGATGGCCTGGTAGATGCTATCTATGATGGCGAATTTGATGTGGTGATGACCAATCCCCCATTTGCTGGCGAAATAAAACAGCCGGAGATTCTGGGCACCTTTGACCTCGCATATAAGGGGGATAGCACTAAACACAACAGGGTAAACAGGCTGACTCGTGATGTCCTCTTCATTGAGCGCTGTCTGCGCTTCCTCAAGCCCGGAGGCAGGATGGCTATTGTCTCACCCCAGGGTAACCTCAACAACACAAACGCTGAGTATGTCCGTAACTTCGTAGGCGACAAGGCCAGGGTTCTCGCCATCGTGGGGTTGCATGTCAACACCTTCAAGCGCTTCACTGGCACCAAGACCAGCGTCATCTTCCTACACAAGTGGCGGAATGAAGACGAGATTACCAGTGATTACCCGATCTTTATGGCTGCCTCGGAGAAGCCGGGCAAGGACAATAGCGGGAGTTATGTTTTCAAGAAGGCCCCTGATGGCTCTTACCTCTTGGATGAGAACGGCAAGCGGCAGGTTGAGCATGACTTAGATGATATTGCTGAAGCATTCATTCGGTTTGCCCGAGACCAGGGGCTCGATTTCTGGAGGGGATAGGGTAATGGCTCAAACCTCTATTGTTTGGAAGTCGCAACTCGAAAGTGCAATGAGGCTGGATGCCGAGTATTACCAGCCTAACTACGTACAATGGGCTAAACATATTGAAAACATCGGCTACTCCGAAATCGGGGCAATAGGGAAGGTAGCCTATGGCACTACCCCAATGGGTGGAGTCTTTGAGCAAAACGGCGTTCCATTCATCCGCTCGCAAAACTTTGCGCTGTTAAGCGTTGATATACCATCGCTGACTTATTGCACTAACGAATTTCATAGGCAGAATCTGAAATCTGCGGTTGGGCCGGGTGACGTGCTGCTTGCGGCTGTAGGTGCTACTATTGGGCAAGTTGCAATCGCCCCATCGGACCTGGCAGAGGCTAACATAAACCAAAACATTGCGAGAGTGAATATTATCTCCAGCGACTTTCTGCCTGCATATGTAGCTGTATTCCTGTCCACTTACTGGGGGCAATTTCAAATTAGGCGCTTAGTCACAGGAAATGCCCAACAATACCTCAATTCGCATCAAATATGCCAATTGAGGATACCGAAGATTCCCGTGGAGAGACAGACTGAGTTAGAAAACCTTGTCCAGCAAGCCAGACAGAAACAAAAAGATTCCAACCATCTCTACCTTCAAGCTGAGCAGCTCCTTTTGGATGAGTTGGGTTTCAAAGACCTCGACTTGAACCACCAACTCTGCTACACCGTGGCCTTCAAGAAGACCAAGGAGGCCAACCGCCTTGATGCCGAGCATTTCCAGCCCAAGTATGAGCGCGCAATGGCGTTGGTGGGGCAGTCGGGGCAGGAGATTGCAGATGTGGCCAAGCTTAGGAAAGACCGTTTCAAGCCAAACATGGTGGAATCTTTTGATTACATCGAAATCAGCGACCTAGATGCGAACGGACACGCAAGCAGCCAAACATTAATGGGCCAAGATGCCCCAAGTCGGGCGACCTGGGTTGTGCGTGGTAATGACGTTATCACCTCAACTGTACGTCCTATTCGTCGCCTATCGGCATTTATCGAACCCGAACAGGATGGGTTCGTGTGTTCGTCTGGTTTCGCAGTCCTACAACCGAGGGCTATCGAGCCTGAGGTGCTTCTTGTTTTCCTGCGGCTGCCTATCATCTGCGAGATTTTGGACCTGAAGACGTCCGCTTCGATGTATCCGGCCATCTCGACTGTTGACTTGCTGAGGATGCCAATCGCATTACCTCCTGTAGAGGCGCGGCAGCAGATAGTCCAACTGATCACTGATGCACGCTGGGCGCGGCAGAAAGCAAAGCAGCTTCTGGAGGAGGCGAAGCGGACGGTTGAGGACATGATTGAGAAAGGAGCAACCGCATAACACTGACCTGCTTCCGCTCATAATCTCCCTCCTAACCAAATTACTCCCCAATAACAACCATCGCTTGGCCCAGCGTCTCACCCCTTATCTCCGGCTTGAGCTGTCCGCTCTCCTTAAGGTATTTGGTGATAAAGACGTCTGGGGCAAACACAATCATATTCTGTTCGCCACAGCCGAACGGCATCTGGATAAGCCCCTCCAGCCCTTCGATGGTCTGGGTCAAATAGCTGGAGGTCACAGCCACGTAAGCCCGGCCTGAGTCCTCAACCACGAAGGGTGGTATAGAGGTGCTTGGAACGCACAATTCCCCCTTGTAGTCTGGTCTAATCACCTTCTAAAATATATATACGCATGCATAGCTAGGAAAGTTCCCCTAATCTCGTTCCGCCTAGTATTCAATATCGGAGTTGTCATGTATAATAAACGCTAGGCTTACATCTATGAGGGCGTTGCAGCCGACGGCACTATCGTGGCGCGGCTGGCTTGGTCGATAAGCAGATACCACAACTCAATTATGCTGGCTACATTCCCAGATCAGAGGCAACGTGAATGATTAGGATTCGCAGCGAATTACCCGCAGATATCGAAGCTATCTATAGCCTGAATCAGGAGGCGTTTGAAAGGACTGTTGAGGCAGACCTGGTCAATAGCCTGCGGGCAGCAAATGCGATGACGTTATCCCTGGTGGCAGTCAAGGACAGCGAGATCGTAGGTCATATTACATTCAGCCCGGTTACCATCGAGTCCGATCAGGGGGCTGTCGATGCTGTAGCGCTTGGCACGATGGCGGTTTCGCCGGGATTGCAGAGGAACGGTATCGGCTCTCAGCTTGTCGAAGAAGGCCTCGATAGAATTAGGGCTGCGGGGCACGATATCGTCATCGTCATCGGTCATCCAGAATACTATCCTCGCTTCGGTTTTGTTCCAGCGAAGAAATATGGCATACGGTGGGAACACGATGTCCCTGAAGAAGCGTTCATGATCAAGGAACTTCGCCAAGGGGCCCTCAAAGAAGTAAGGGGCACCGTCAAATATCGTCCAGAGTTTAACGAGGTTTAAGCAGCCTGAGACAAGGTAGGGTGGGTGTAGCGCAGCGAAACCCACCACCTGGGTCATTTGGCCGGGGTCTTCGCGGTGCCGGCTGTGGCAAGCTCCTTCTTCTCAGTCGGGTGCTCCCTGACCTCAACTACGCACTTCAGGTCCCGGTTGTAGCCGCACTGCAGGCATCGCTCGTACCAGCCACCATAGTCTTTTTCGAGGTATATATCCCCTTTGCATTTTGGACAACTCTTGAATCTCCACATCTCTCCCTCGCCCCCCTATCGCTGTCTTCTCTCTCAACCCTTTTTGCCTTCTCAGGGAGACAGTTTACTTCGCAAAATACTGCCTGTAAGTGACTTTTGTCTCACGGTGGGGTGGGATTAATGCGTCCCGGTTGTTGCAGGTAGGGTGGCGTGGGATGGTGCAAGATAAGGTTGGCTTCAGGAATGAGCACGAAAAGAAGCCGTACTCCTCGCGTACGCCTATTGACAAAGGCGCGAAAAAGTGCTATATTCTTAAAGTCCTCGGGTGGGTGAACCAGCAAGAAGAGGCCAGTCCGCAAGACGGGAACGAGTAGGAAACCAAAGGGACCGGGGGGCGGACGGGGTCTACGGAAGCTGGGGAGGTCACCCGAGGTAGTTTTATGCCTTCGGCTCTTTCTTAGAGCCCTTTCTCTCCATCAAAGCGACAAAGGGCAGGTTCCGGTATTCCTCCTGGTAGTCCAGCCCATACCCCACCAGGAATTCATCAGGGACCTCAAAGCCCACATAATCCAGGCGAACATTTGCTAGCCGACGCACTCGCTTATCCAGGAGGGTACAGACTTGTAGACTGGCTGGGTTACGCGCCTTTAGGTGGCTCAGCACGAAGCTCAAGGTCATCCCTGTATCTACAATATCTTCTACAAGAAGGATGTGGCGTCCTTCTAGATTTACACCAACATCCGTGGTGACGCGCACCGCCTCTCCACTCTCTCCCCCATAGTAAGAAAGAGCCATGAAGTCCACATCTGCTGATACCGTGAGGTAACGCATTAGGTCTGCCATAAAGCAGAATACCCCTCTCAGCACTCCTACCAGAACGGGGTGGTGCCCTTCGTAGTCATGCGAGATTTCCTTGGCCAGTTGGCGCACCCTTTTCTGGATCTGGGGAGCGCTGAGGAGTACTCTCCCCACGCCATGGGTTTTCGCCCCCGCCAGGGGACCATGCCCGTACTTAGCCAGTAGGCGATCATAATCTCGACGAGCAAGGAGCTTGATATTGACCTCGGGATAGAGCTCTTGTACGCGATGCACCTTGCGCCTTTTCTCCCTCGTGAGCCTGGGCTTCAGGGTGGTCATCTCTACATAGAGATCCAGAACAGGCAAGTAGAAATCAGGGGTGAACCTCTCGGAGGCCTTCCCCTCCCATTGCAATACGAAGGAGCGGGGCTCGTAAAGCCACTCGATCTGGTAGAAGTCGAGGAGCCTTGCGAACTCCTCCTCGCTGGGATGGGCGAAAGTGGCTGGCTTGAGTTGCGATGCTAGAGGGGCAGGGTGAGATAAAGGTTCGTCTTTGGCTTCCCTGGGTCGCATACCTACTTCGTTGAAGCGGCCTGACTCCAGGACAACGGCGGCTAGGTTGGCTACAGTGATGAGAAACCGCTCTTCCTCTGAGGTGAACTCGCGCCGAGTGCGGCTGTAGATACGTAGGATGCCCACTACCTCTCCCTTGATTCTGACGGGAACACTCAAGATAGAGGTGATGCGTTCCTGCTGGGCTAACTCCTGGAACTGTATGCGGGGGTCAGTTGCTACATCGGGTATGGCTACTACCCCTTCGCCGAGCAGCTCAGTGAGGCTCCTCTCCGCTTCAAGAAAGCCCTTTCTGAGGTAGCGTTCGCTGAGACCATGTGAGGCGGTATGAAAGAGTCTCGCCCTTTGTGCGTCGAGAAGCATTAAGGAGCAACCGCGCACCCCCAGGGCCCGTGGTGTGGCTCTTACCAGGAGGTGGAGCTTCTCGCTGGCGGTGATGTCTGAGTTAAGCGCTTCCGCTATATCGCCGAGAGCTCTATTCAAGGCGAGCGTCTGCTTGCTCATAACGGGTCTCTCGTGATATCCTCTGTGAGAATCACTCCTCTTGCCCTTCAGCAAGAAAGGTTAGCTCCATTATAGGGGAACGATAGACTTGAGGCAAACTCTCAAAGATACTGACGATTGAACTGTAGGTCACAGAACGCCGGTGCGTTGCGATAGGAAAGGGCCTGCAGCGGAGATGTGCGAGACTCTCTACGAGGAGGTGCAGAGTGCTAGAAGTAATCAGGAAAAGAAGGAGCATCAGGTCGTATCTAGCCGATGATGTGGAAGAGGAGAGATTGAAAGCGATACTGAAGGCAGCCATGTTCTCTCCATCAGCCGGGGCAAGCAGGGCATGGGAGTTTATTGTTGTAAGGGATGATGCAACAAAGAGCGCGCTGTCTGAAACTACTCCCTATGCCTCGTTTGTTAAGGAAGCGCCCGTTGCAATTGTAGTCTGTTATGACATTGGTTTAGGGGGGAGATTCAAAGAGGATGCGTCGATATGTGCTGAGCACATACACCTGGAGGCAGTCAATCAGGGACTCGGGAGCTGCTTTGTTCAGGTAGCAGATGCAGAGGGTTCTCATGGTAACGCGGAGGACTATGTGAAGGAGTTATTAGGGGTTCCCAATCGATATAGGGTGCAATGCATAATGCCAATCGGCTATCCCGCAAAAGGGCTTCCAGAACATTCCGCCAGCGAATTTGATGAGTCAAAGATACATTGCGAGAAGTTCTAGGCGTCCACAGTAAATAGCAAGTTTCCTTTATGCTATGTCATTCTGCCCGGAAGGAGGAGGCCCATGCGAAGTGACGTTAACGCTGCCATCGAAAAGGTGTTGACTCAATACCGCACCATTGCTATAGTAGGTGCCTCGGATAAACCCCAACGTCCCAGCCACAGGGTGGCTGAGTTTCTAAAGGGCGAGGGCTACCGCATAATACCGGTAACGCCCAAAGCTGAGAGAATACTGGGCGAGACCGCTTATCCTGATTTGGCTTCCATCCCGGAGCAGGTAGAGGTTGTGGATGTCTTCCGCCGTCCTGAAGAGGTCCTGCCTATAGTAGACGGGGCCATTGCCATCAAAGCCAAAGCGCTATGGATGCAAGAAGGCATAATCAATGAGGAGGCTGCAGCCAGGGCAAGAGAGGCCGGCCTAACAGTCATAATGGACCGTTGCATGAAAAAGGAGGTGCTGCGCCGGCTGGGCCGGGAAGACGAGATTTAAGTGGGTATGCAGGGAGCGTACAAAGACACGGTTACAACGTCTCTGATAATGAGGTGACGGTAACAGAAGTCAGTTGGGAAAACCCTGGCCTGTACGGGCAAGAGCATCAAATTCATAGAACGGAGGTGACCGCATGGCAAAGACGGCAGACAATCTCAAGGCTGCATTCGCCGGCGAGAGCCAGGCGAGCACTAGGTACCTGGCATTTGCGCGCAAGGCGGATCAGGAGGGATATCCTCAGGTGGCCAAGCTGTTCCGTGCCGCGGCAGCGGCGGAGGTAGTGCATGCGCGCAACCACCTGGAGACCATGGAAGGGGTGCATTCCACTCAGGATAACCTCAAAGAAGCCATCGCGGGCGAGAACATGGAGCATGTGAAGATGTATCCCGAGTTCATCGAGCAAGCAAACAAGGAGCAAAAGCCGAGAGCGGAGCGCACCTTCGATTGGGCGCGCAGGGTGGAGATGATCCACGAGTCGCTCTACTGGTCGGCACTGGATGCCCTGCCAGCTGGTGGCACGCCTCAGGTCAAGGAATACTTTGTCTGCCAGGTGTGTGGGTTCACTGCCGACGGCAAAGCCCCGGACAGGTGCCCGGTCTGTGGCGCAGCTCGAACCGATTTCCTGAAAGTGGATTGAAGGGGGCATAATTAGCCCTGCATCAGCGGTCTTTTTTGGCCGGCCGGGCCACTAATGGGGACTGTGTCAGGGTGCTGCCGGGGCTGGTGATGATTGGGGATGGCTTTCCGCTGGCTCACTGCGTCTTCCCCGGGGATGCCGCTTTCTCAGCTACAATCCAGCTTCAATGCGTCTTGAACTTGGGCCTTGCTCACCCCAATAGCAACCTGTTGCGCCGAGGCCAAGCGCCAAGATCAGCAGCGACAGCACTGGATATGTGAACCACTTCACGATTCCTCTAAAGCTTCTGACATCTAGCAAAGCAAGTTTATTTGTGCGAGTATTCCGACTTGAATTCGTGTGTTTATGATTCAAATCATGGTAGGACGTGTGATATTCCTTTATCATGGTTCTTGGAAGGCAACAAAGCTCGGCACGTGCCGATCGAGGAGGTGAGTGAGATGGGGGTTCGATGTCCCGGTCAGGATAACAGATGGCTGCGAGTGGAACTCTACAAGTGCCCCAATTGCAGCGCCGAGGAGGAGATTTTCTCCAACGAGACCAGGGTGAAGTGCCACGGGTGCGGCGAGTGGATCTATAAGGAGAAACTGCCCTCCTGCATCGACTGGTGCGCAGCAGCCCGCCAGTGCCTGGGGGAGGAGAGATGGAAACAGGTGAAGGGCGGCACGTGATTGCGAACTCGACATGCGGCAGACTTTGGCGTGATCTCTGTGGTGGTCACAACTCCCGGATCACATAAGGACTGGAATGGAGGACATATGAACAGGACGTTGGAGGAAGAACTGCAGGCATCCCTGGTCAACGGCAAGCTCCCTTGTGCTGAGGCGTTCAGGATAGCGAAGAAGCTCAAAGTCGCCCCAAGACAGGTCGGGGATATGGCGAACAAGCTAAACATAAAGATATCTAGCTGCCAGTTAGGTTGTTTCCCATAGCATCGATGATAAACCTGCTCTGAGGAGGTATGAAATGGTAACAAAGGTTTTGAGAAAGATCGTCAGGATCGATGAGGAGAAGTGCAATGGCTGTGGCGTCTGCGTCCCAGCGTGCGCCGAGGGAGCTCTTCAGATCGTCGATGGCAAGGCGAAACTTATCAGCGAGACATACTGCGACGGCCTGGGCGCCTGCCTCGGGGAATGTCCTCAAGGAGCTATAACCATCGAGGAGAGGGAGGCTGAGGATTTCGATGAAGAGGCGGTGGAACACCACCTGCACCAGAGGGAGCGAATTGAAGAGGAGCTTCCCTGTGGCTGCCCTTCGGCTACGGTCACTCAATTTGAGAGGCGCGAGGCAACCAGCGTTGCCCCAGCAGAGACAGCGCGTCAATCGTCAATGCTCGGTCACTGGCCGGTTCAGCTTACCCTTGTCCCTCCGGGTGCGCCTTTTCTTCAAGGGGCCGACTTGGTGCTGGTTGCGGACTGCGTACCCTTTGCCTACCCTGACTTTCACCGCGACTTTCTGAGGGATCATGCTCTGCTGGTGGCTTGCCCCAAGCTGGATGACTTCCAGGCCCACCTGAGGAAGCTGACCGAAATCCTGCGCCAGTCGGATGTGAAGAGCCTTGCCGTGGTACACATGGAGGTGCCCTGCTGCTCCGGGCTGGTGCATATGGCAAAGCAGGCGATGTACGCCAGCGGCAAGGATATCCCCTTCAGGGAGGTAACGGTCGGGATCAGGGGTGACATTTTGTCCTGAGAGTTTGCGTGGAGATCACGGAGGGAGGATCGGGAAATTCCTCTCCCTTCAAGGGAGAGGTTGGGTGAGGGTGAACGGTTACGCTCAGCGGGCTTCTTCTCGCACCATCCTCAGGAAGTCGGCGTGAACGGTCCTGTTGGAGGCGATGATGGAGCTCTCACCTGTTGTCAGCGGCCTCCCCTCCCAGTCGGTCGCCACTCCACCGGCCTCGGTCACCAGCAGCTGGCCGCTGGCAAGCTCCCAGGGGTATACGAGCAGGTGGAAGTAGAGGTCAAGCCGCCCGCAGGCGGTATAGGCCATCCCCAGGGCTGAGGAGCCCATTATTCTATAGGCGTACATATCTGGCCATAGGCGGGTGATAAACTCCAGGATCCTTTTCCCTTCCTCATTGACATAACCAAGATCGAGGCCGATGAGCGAGTCTTCGACCGTCATTTTCTTGCTGACAGAGATAGGATGGTTGTTGAGAAAAGCCCCCTTGCCTTTCTGGGCCGAGAATAGCTCGTCCCGCAGCGGCTCGTACACAATGCTCAGCAAAACATCCTCGCCTTCTGTTAAGGCGATGACGGTCGAGAAAAAGGGGATGCCGAAGGAGTAGTTGTTTGTGCCATCCAGGGGATCGAGGATCCAGGTGTAGTTTGAATCTCCTCTGAGGGGCTCCGATTCCTCGGCGAGGATGCCATGATCGGGATACTCGGATTGGAGGAGTGATTTGAGGCTATTCTCCACCTGAAGGTCCACGTCGGTGACGATGTTGGCTCTTCCCTTGTACTTTACCTGCCTTTCTTCCCGGAAATGAGCTTTGAGGATTTCCCCCGCCTTGCTCGCCGCCATAGCGGCTACATCAAAAGCTGCCTTCCCGCTTCTGGACAGAGGCAAAGTGGTCATAGCAGCCCCATCTTCTCTTTGACCTCTTTAATGGTCTCCTTGGCTATGGCATGGGCGCGGCGTGCTCCGTCGGTGAGGACTTCATCTACATACCCTGCCCTTTGGGCGATTTCGGCCCGCCTCTCGCGGAAGGGTGCAAGGTCTTTGTTAATCGCCTCGGCGAGGAGCTGCTTGCAATCAACACAGCCTATTGCTGCTCTGCGGCATTGCTCGGCAATCTCGACCAGCCGCTCAAGGTTATAGAAATGGTGCAGGCTGTAGACATTGCAAACCTCGGGGTGCCCGAGGTCGTTGCGGTACTGACGGGCGGGATCGGTGAAGGCGGCCATTATCCTCTGAGTAGTTTCCTCCGGGGAGGCTGCGAGCTCGATATCGTTATCGTAGCTCTTGCTCATCTTTCTTTCCCCGTCAAGCCCGAGCACCAGGGGGAAGGTGGTGAGCTTGGCCTTCGGTTCGGGGAAGGTGGGGCCGAACAAATAGTGGAAGCGGCGTACGATCTCTCGCGCCACCTCCAGGTGAGGCAACTGATCCTCGCCCACGGGAACAGTGTCTGCTTTGTAGAGCACGATATCCGCTGTCATTAGCACCGGATAGCCCACCAGCCCGTAGTTGACGTTGTGAGGCTGTGCTTTAACCTTCTCCTTAAAGGTGGTAACACGAAGCAGCCAGCCGAGAGGCGTCACCATGCTGAGCAGGGTGTGGAGCTCCATCACCTCGGGGACATGGGACTGCACGAAAAGGATGCTCTTTTCGGGATCGAGTCCCGCTGCCAGCCAGTCGAGCATCATCTCATGGGTGTTCTCTTTGAGCACATGCGTGTCCTCGAGGGTGGTCAGGGCGTGGACATCTACGATGCAGTAGATGCAGTCGTAATCCTGTTGAAGCTTGACATAACTTTGGATTGCTCCCAGGTAGTTGCCGATGTGTTGCCTGCCTGTCGGCCTGGCGCCGGAAAAGACACGACCTTTTTTCAATCCCTTCCCCCCTTTGTATCCTCGTGGAGTGTAACATAAAATGAGGGTGCGGACAAGCTGAGATGGGCTTGTTATCAACTCGTTTCTTCCCGCCCTAAGGCACCTTCGGGGACTACCCTCCGCACCCACCCTGCTACTCCTATTCACCCTCTCCCTTCGAGGGAGGGGGATAGAATTTCCCCTTCATCCTTGAGAAACAGAGGGACTGGATGGAAGGGCATGAGGACTTCTATCCCAACCTGGCGGAGCGATACAGGGAGGAGGGGCTTTAGTGGGCTCACATGTGCTCGGGGGCGGTCATTCCCATGAGCCCCAGGGTCTTGGCGAGGACGATTTGCGCTGCATTGACCAGCTTGAGCCGAGCCCAGGTCAACTTCTCGTCGGCGGAAACGACCCGATATTGCTTGTAGAAGCTGTGGAAAGCGGTTGCCAGTTCCTGGGCGAAGTAGGGTAGGTGGTGGGGTTCGAGATTTCTAGCAGCAAGCTCTATTACCTCGGGGAACAACACCATTTTGCGGATCAGGTTGAGTTCCGTGTCAGTGGTGAGCAAGGCCACATCACCGTGGGTGCAGTCGATATTCCTCTCCTGGGCAAAGCGCTGGATGCTGGCGATACGGGCGTGCGCGTATTGGACGTAATAGACGGGGTTATCAGCCGATTCGCGCTTTGCCAGCTCCAGGTCGAAGTCCATTTGGCTGTCTGCAGAACGCGAGAGGAAGAAGAAACGGCAGGCGTCTGCCCCCACCTCGTCCACCAGCTCGCGCAGGGTTACGAGCTCCCCGGTACGCTTTGAGACTCTGAGCACGTTCTCCCCGCGGCGCAGGGTGACCATCTGGGATATTATTACCCCCAGCTTCTCGGGGCCGACCCCCAGTGCACCGATCACCGCCTTCATCCGTGAGACATGGCCCTGATGGTCAGCTCCCCAGATGTTGACCACACGATCAAACCCGCGTTCCAGAAACTTGTTGTAGTGATAGGCGACATCTGAGGCAAAGTAGGTGGGGACCCCGTTGCTGCGCACCAGTACGTTATCCTTGTCCTCCCCGAGAGCAGTAGAGACAAACCATTGTGCCCCTTCTCTCTCTTTGATGTGGCCACCCTGCCTCAACAGAGCCATTGCCTGTTCATATTGGCTATTTTCAAAGAGGCTGCGTTCGCTGAACCAGGTATCGAACTTGACTCCCAAGGACTCAAGATCAGACCTGATAGCTCTAATAGTCTTGTGCAGCCCGATTGCTCCCAGCTCCTGAATTGCTTCCTCGGGAGTTAGGGCAAGGAAAGCATCTCCCTTTTCGGCGATAATCTCCTGGGCAAGCTCCACTGGATAAGAGCCCTGGTAGCCATTAGGAGGCATTTCGCTCTCCTTACCCAGGGCCTGTAGATAGCGGCAATAGAGGGAGCGATAGAAAGCGTCCATCTGGTTGCCAGTGTCATTGACATAATATTCCTTTTCCACGGCATAGCCAGCGGCGCTAAGCATGTTGGCCAGCGTGCTGCCAAGGACGGCACCCCGCCCATGCCCGACGTGGATCGGCCCTGTAGGGTTGACGCTAACGAATTCGATCTGGACTTTCGAACCTCTCCCTAGATCGAGGTTTCCATAATCTTCTCCAGCACTCAATATCTCCTCTACCTGCTGGGTGAGCCATTTACTCGTTAGGAAGAAGTTGATGAAGCCCGGGGCTGCCACTGATACCTTCTCTATCCCCTCGATTTGAGGCAAGAGGTTTGCCAATATCTCGGCTATGGCCATAGGCTCCAGCCGGGCTGCTCTCCCCATCTTCAGCGGGAGGCTGGAGGCATAGTCACCGTGCTCCGGGTTCTGTGGGTGTTCCAAAGTGATTTCAGGCAAGGCAATCGGCGGCAGCAGGTCCTTTGTTTGGGCTTCTTTGGCTGCTTGCTCCAACAGCTCGGCGATCTTGTGTCTAGGCACAGCTAGTTCAACTCCCCTCCACTCTCCCACAGTCGGCTTACCTCCCTGGCAAGGAATCTGTGCTCTGACTGCTGTAGGTAGGGATCGGCGTCGAAAAGGCGAATTGCCTCCTTGCGGGCAAGCTCCAAAAGCTCCATATCGGAGAGCTTGGCCATCTTCAAGTCGGGGAGCCCACTCTGGCGGGTGCCGAAGAACTCGCCTGGCCCCCTGAGCCTCAAATCCTCCTCGGCGAGGACAAACCCGTCCCGAGTGCGTTCGAAGAGAGAGAGACGCTGCTTTGCGTCTGCCGATGCGGTCTCGGCGAGGAGCAGGCAGTAGCTCTGGTGCTCTCCTCTTCCCACGCGGCCGCGAAACTGGTGTAGCTGCGCCATCCCGAAACGGTCGGCGCCCTCGATTAGCATCACCGTGGCATTGGGGATATCTATTCCTACTTCCACCACCGGCGTCGATACCAATATGTCAAGCTCGCCGCTGCGAAAGCGCTGCATCGCCTCTTCTTTTTCCGCGCTGGAAAGCCGTCCGTGGAGCAGCCCCAGCCGTAGTTCGGGGAAGACGCCCTGGGAGAGGCGCTGGTATTCGGTGATCGCTGCCTTGGTATCGATAGCCTCCGATTCCTCGATCAGGGGGCAGATAATAAACGCTTGGCGCCCATCAGCAATCTGTTTGCGAATGAAATCGTAGGCGCTCTGCCGCTGCCTCGAGCTAACCCATTTGGTCTTGATCTCAATTCTCCCCGGAGGGAGTTCGTCGATTACCGAGAGGTCGAGATCGCCGTAGAGGGTGAGCGCGAGAGTGCGGGGGATGGGGGTGGCGCTCATCACCAGGATATGGGGACTCGAGCCTTTCGAACGCAGCTCCGAACGCTGCATGACCCCGAAGCGATGTTGCTCATCAACCACACAGAGCCCTAGCTGCTGGAACTCCACCCCTTTCTGGATCAGGGCGTGGGTGCCGATGATAATGTTGATTTCTCCTGAGGAGATACTTTCCCTGAGATCCCGCTTCGAGCTCTCTTTGAGGCCACTGGTCAGGAGGCCAACGCCGATAGGGTGGGGGAGCAGCGTAGCATAGTGGCTGACGGGCTTACCATTGCCTGCCTCCTCGCTTGCCCTACTCAGTAGGCCACATATGCTCTCGAAGTGCTGTTCTGCCAGGATCTCTGTTGGTGCCATAAGGGCAGCCTGATAGCCGGTGGCGGCAGCGAGGAGCATCGCTGCTGTGGCGACCACTGTCTTGCCGCTGCCAACTTCTCCCTGCAAGAGCCGGCTCATCGGCTTGGATTTGCCCAGGTCCTCCTGAATCTCGGCAAAAGCGCGTTTCTGAGCGGTGGTCATAGTGAAAGGCAGGGAATTGAAGAAGTGCTCAAGGCAGTGGCCATCTACTTCGAAGGCATTACCTGTCCCCTCTTCCTGCCAGTCCCTTTTCTTAGATAGCACGCCGAGCTGGATGAGGAAGAGTTCGTCGAAAGCCAGTCGCCTCCTGGCCTGGTCTTTCCTGAGCTCGTTATCCGGATAGTGTGCTTGTCCGATTGCTTCGGAAAGTGGGAGCAGCCCAGCCCTCTTCATAACACCTTCGGGGAGGAAATCCGGCAGCTTGGCTAGCCAACGGTCGAGGGTCCCCTTGACCAACCTCCGCACCAGCCGAGGCGCTAGCCCCGCGGTTAGCGGATAAACGGGTACAAGCCTCCCGGTGTGAATCAGGTCGTCGGACTCTAGATGCTCCCACTCAGGGGATTCGAACACCTTTCTCCCGCGAAAGACGCCGACCCTGCCGCTAATCACCACCTGGCTATTGGGGGTGAGCTTCTTGGCAAGATATGGTTGATTGAACCACACAACCCGTATATTGCCTGATTCGTCGCCAACGATAGCTTCTGTGGCTCGCTTGCGGTTTGAGGTAGTCATCTCAGCGGCCTCCCAGATGGTGGCCACGATAGTCTGCTCCAACCCCACTTCAAGCTCTGAGATGAGCTTTCTCTGGCTGTAGTCGATATGGCGCCTGGGGAAGAAGTAGAGAAGCTGGCACAGTGTTTTCACTCCCAGCTTGGCGAATTTAGCGGCAAGGCTTGAGCTTATACCCTTAATCGATGTAATTGGGGCATCCAGATATCGGTCGATATTGCTCTCGGGGCGCTGTGGGGGAGGTCCTCTTCCACTGGCGGGGGTTTGAGGCAGGGGCTGGGCTTCTGGTACCCCAGTGGCAAGTTGCTCCAGTACGCTCTTGACCCATTTCCCCCGTTCCTCTTCGTCCAGGGCGGAGTAGCTCAGCGAAAGCAGGCGAGTGAGCTTTGGGTCGGTCGGGGTCAAGTTGCGCAAGAACTTGTCCAGGCCGCCCATTACTGCAAGATCGCGGTATCCTTTGGCTTGCTCCAGTTCGAGGACCTTACGTAACTGGTCAATTGCTACGTTCAAATTTTCCCTTCCAATACGGATACCGCGATCACATGGGGGCCGACATGGGCTCCTACTACCGGGCTGACCTTCGACCTATAGATGCGCTCTTTGGGAAACAGGGAGTCCAAACGGTTGATGAGCATCTCCGCTTCATCAGGAGTAGTGGCATGTTCAACAGCAAGGCTGCTGATATGGGAGAAGCTACCTACAAAATCGTATAGGTATTCAATAGCCCTGGCCCTGCCACGCACCTTGCCAAAGGGATAGGCCTCGCCATCCTTGATGCCAAGGATCGGATTTATCTTGAGCAGACTTCCCAGCAGCACCTGTGCCTTGCCGACGCGCCCACCTCTCCTCAGGTACTCCAGGGTATCGAAGGTAATGCGCACATGCACTCGAGGGATGATGCGGTGCACTGCTTCTACGACCTCGTCAAGGCTGGCCCCAGTTTGAGCCGACTGCGCGGCGGCAATGACTATTAAGCCCTCTCCCATTATCCCCGCTAGAGTGTCGATGACCTCAATTCGGCAGTCCTTCTTCTTGGCCATGTCTCTGCCCAAGAGCGCCGCATCATAGAGGGCACCGAACTTGGCGGAGGGGTGAACGGATATTATCTCATTGGTTTCCTCAGCGAGTTTGTCGTAGACCTCGGCGAAGGCTGCGGGCGAGGGGGTGGACGTGGCAGGCAAGTCTGTGTTTTCTACCAGCTTACGATAGAACTCATCGGTGCTGAGGTCGATGCCATCTCTGTATTCCTCGTTGCCGAAGCGTACATACGCCGGCACCACTACAATCCCTAGCTCTCGGGCTATCGGAGCGGGGATGTCAGCCACACTATCGGTCACCACCTTAACCGCCATAAAGCCCCTCATTCTACCGAGACAATGTAGTCATAGTATGGTTGTCCCCCTGCAACCAGCTCTACTTCCTGAGAGGGGTATTTCTTCTGGACTGATTCTGCTATTTGCTCAGTTTCGGCGCTCTCTGTGTCCGCCCCATAATAGATGGTGATCAATTCCCCCTCTTCGACACCCATCATAGCCAGCAGATCGAGGACAACCTGCGGCATGTTGCCATCGGCGATTACCAGCCTACCATCGAGGAAGGCGATGGTCTGTCCTTTCTTGACTGAGAGGCCGTCAAACTCCATCGACCTCACCGCTGTGGTGATCTCTCCGCTACGGACTGTTGACAGCGCTTTCCTCATGGCGGCGGAGTTTGCCTCTAAATCAACATCATGATTCAAGGCAAGAAGCGCTGTTATCCCCTGGGGGATGGTCTTTGTGGGCACCACCTCTACCCTCTTCTGTGTCAATGCCGAAAGCTGGCCGGCTGCCAGCAAAATGTTGGGGTTATTGGGCAGGATGATAACCTTGTCTGAAGGGGCTGACTCTACAGCCTGGAGGAGCTCCTGAACGCTGGGGTTCATGGTCTCGCCACCGGGGACGACTATAGCCGCCCCGATGCTGTAGAACGCATTGGTGAGCCCTTCGCCGGAGGCCACAGCTATCGTGGAGATAGCGGCCGAAGACGACTGAGGCTGGGCTACAATGAAGTCACGGTGCTGTTCGTCCATATTCTCCACTTTAACCTGCTGCAGGGTGCCCAAGGAAGTGGCGTAGCTCAGGGCAGCCCCGGGGTCGAAGGTGTGCAGGTGGACCCTTACCGTGGATTCATCGCCAACCACCAGGACGGATTCGCCGAGGGTGATTAGCTTTCCTCTGACAGCTTCCAGGTTGAGGTCTTTGCCCTGAAGCAGGAACTCAGTGCAGTAACCGTATTGGGCGTCCTCTGCTGGACCTAGGCTGGCGCTGACTGCGGCTTCTACTGGTGCGATCTCAGCCTCTTCCAGCTCACCGCGCAGATAGCGAAGTGCGCCTTCAAGCACTACATAAAGCCCTTGCCCCCCGGCATCCACCACCCCGGCTTGGCGCAGCACCGGGAGCAGCATTGGCGTCCTCGCCACTGAGGCTCTGGCCTCAGTGACAATGACTTCCATAATCGCCAGCAAGTCGCCGTTATAGGAAGCGCTCCCGGTTTGGGCAGCATCGGCGACTTCGCGGATGACAGTGAGGATGGTCCCTTCGACTGGCTTGCTCATCCCTTTATAGGCGAGGGTGGATGACTCAACTAGGGCAGCGGCGAGGTCATTGCCATTAAAGGAATGCTTGCCATCCAGCCCTTTGGCTAACCCACGAAGGATCTGGGATAGGATCACGCCGCTGTTCCCTCTGGCCCCCATGAGGGAACCCTTTGCCATCGCTTGGGCTACGGCCGCTGCACTCCCGTCGAGGCAGCGACCAGCCTCTTCTATGGCCGCCCGCATGGTCAAAAGCATGTTAGTGCCGGTATCACCATCGGGCACGGGGAAGACGTTAAGCGTGTTGATGGACTGAGCGTTGCGCTCCAGCCAGCGGGTGGCAGCGCTGAACATCCCTGTCAGGTCACGCCCATCGCAGGAGGTTATATCGCTCACACCAGATTCTCCTGATTCGCTGGCCTCTCCTTATCCGAGACCGGTGTCGCCCAACCTTGTAGTCCGGGATCCGCTTGCAAGACCCTTTTGGGTATGTTATCCTTAATCCTGAATTTTACAGGAAAAAGATGCTTTAGTCAAAGGAGAACGCGTTGAAGTGCGAGTTGTGTGGCAAGGGGCCGCAGTTTGGACACAATGTATCCCACTCCAAGCGTCATACCAAGCGGCGCTGGTTGCCTAACCTGAGGACGACCACCATTGTCACAAATGGCAAGAGAAAGCGGGTAACTATCTGCACCCGGTGTTTACGTACCCAACACAAAGTTACTGGCTAGCCTGCCTTCTTATCCTCCCTCGAGCCCGTGAAGGCTCTCCCTGATCCTTGCAATAGCTTGAGAAACGCTTTCCCTCTTGTTGAAGATGGCAGCACCGGCTACCAGCACCCTTGCCCCGGCTTGGGCTACTCGGGGCGCAATCTCCGCAGTAATCCCCCCGTCCACCTCAAGCTCAGCAGCTAGCCCCAGTTCGTCAAGCTTGCGCCTGAGGCGGGCGATCTTGCCGATCGTGCTCTCGATAAATTGCTGCCCGCCGAAGCCGGGGTTAACCGACATCAGCAACGCCAGATCGAGGACGGGCAGAGTTTCATCGAGTGCGGTTAGCGGGGTGCTTGGGTTTAAGGATACGCCTGCCTTGCATCCCGCCTCTTTTATCGATTCCACCATCCTGTGTAGGTGAGGGCATACCTCGGCATGGACGGTGATAATGTCGGCACCAGCCTGGGCGAACTGCTGAATGTACTTCTCCGGCGATTCGATCATCAGGTGCACGTCAAGGGGTAGGGAGGTGTGGGGTCGTATAGCTGCCACCACCAGCGGACCGATGGTGATGTTGGGGACGAAGTGTCCGTCCATGACATCGACATGGATGTAGTCGGCACCTGCCTTAGTCGCCTCAGCGACCTGCTCCCCCACGCGCCCAAAGTCGGCGGAAAGAATAGACGGGGCAAGCTTGATCCTATTTGCCATGAAGCATCCTTCTCGCTGCTGCCAGCGCCTTTTCTACCTGCTCGGGGGCGGTTCCTCCAGGGGCGCTACGTGCCGCAAGGGAGGACTCCACCGTAATCGACTTCACGTCGTTCTCGAACTCGGGGCAGAACCTCTTGTATTCGCCCAAGTCGAGATCATATAGAGTTTTCGCGGTTTCAGTGGCGTAGCGCACCAACTTGCCTACTATGGCGTGGGCTTCGCGAAAGGGGATGCCCTTTCTCACCAGATAGTCGGCTACATCGGTGGCCAGGGTGTAATTCTCCTCAGCAGCCTGGCGGCAGCGATCGCCCTTTACGCGCAAGCTGGCCATCATCGCGGCAAGAACCTCAAGCGTGGAGAGTAGGGTGTCCACGGAATCGAACAGGCCCTCTTTGTCCTCTTGCAGGTCGCGGTTATAGGACAGGGGCAGCGCTTTCATTGTGGTCAGGATAGCCATCAGATGGCCGTAGACCTTACCTGTCTTACCTCGCGCCAGCTCCGCTACGTCCGGGTTCTTCTTCTGAGGCATTATGCTGGAGCCGGTGGCAAAGGCGTCGTCGATCTCGATGAAGCCGAACTCCGCTGTTGACCACAGGACGATCTCCTCGGCGAGACGGGAGAGGTGCATCATGGCCAGGCTGGCCGCTGCCTGGTACTCTATTATGAAGTCGCGGTCGGAGACGGCGTCCAGGCTGTTGGCGCTCACCTTGCTGAAGCCCAGCTCCTTTGCCAGAAAGTCGCGGTCGATAGAGTAGGGCACCCCGGCCAGGGCCCCGCTACCCAAGGGCAGGACATCGGTTCTCTCAAGACACTGCTGGAAGCGCTCGATGTCGCGCCGAAACATCTCGAAGTAGGCAAGGAGATGGTGAGCGAATAGAACCGGCTGCGCCCTCTGAAGGTGGGTGTAGCCGGGAAAGACTACGCTCCTATTGGCTTCGGCCAGGTCGAGGAGGGCTTGCTGAAGGGCCTTGACCCGGGTTATCGTCTGCGCGATCGCCTCCTTGGTGAACAGCCTCATGTCGAGGGCGATCTGGTCGTTCCTAGAGCGGCCGGTGTGGAGCTTGGCCCCGCCATCGCCGATCTTCTCGATGAGGCGAGCCTCGATGTTCATGTGGATGTCCTCGAGTTCCTCCTTGAACTCGAGCCTGCCCTGCTCGATCTCCTCCCTAATGGAGATGAGGCCCATGACGATTAGCTCAGAGTCTTTATCGGAGATTATGCCCTGCTTTGCCAGCATCCGGGCATGGGCAATGGAGCCAGCGATATCCTGCTTGTACAGGCGCCGGTCGACGGGCACCGATACGCTGTATCCCTTCACCCGGTCATCCATCTCTTTTTCAAAGCGGCTGCGTAGCGGGTTCATACCTATCCTCTACTCTTCAAGCTCATAAAGTTCAGTTCGAATTCCTCGATTAGTCCTTCATCGGCAAAGCTGAAGTATTTGTTTTCACCTACTATTATATGGTCTAAAACCCTTATCTGCATAGTATTCGACGCGAAGACCAAATCCCGAGTTATCTCCTCATCGCTTTCACTGGGAGCAGGATTTCCTGAGGGGTGGTTATGGGCAAAAATCAGCGAGGCAGCGTTATGTTTGATGGCCCTCCTCATAATTTCACGGGGATAAACAGACCCGGCGGTCAGCGTTCCCTCAAAGAGGTCTTCCACCTCGATAACCTGACTCTGGACATCGAGGAAAATGACCTTGAAGACCTCCTTGTTAAGGTCTCGCATAGAATGATATAAGTAGTCAAACACCTCCTGAGAAGAGCGATAAAATGGTTTATCCAGAATTCGCTCCTTAAGAAACTTCCTGGCTACCTCCTGCACCAGCTTGATTCCAAAGGCATTATGAGGGCCAATTCCGTCGATTTCCTGTAGTTCCTCTGAAGAGGCTTCCAGAACTCCTCTCAAGGTCTTGAACCTCTTTATTGCTTCTTTGGCTTGCGGCTTGCAGTCCTTTCGAGGCGATCCTAACGTTAGCAGCAATTCAATGACCTCGTAATCGTGGAACCCCTTGAGTCCAGATTTAATAAACTTCTCTCGTAGTCTTTTTCTATGTCCTTCCCTGATTAACCGAGAAGCGCCCGCCTTAGTGGCTTGCCGAGTTTCTGACTGCACAGTATCCTGCCTCGACCGTCTGTAGCGTCATGACCCCTGTCACGACGAAGAACCCGTTGCCCCCCGGAGTGGCAACGCTACGCTCGAATTTGCTTTCCCGAAGCGGCCACGTAGGGTCATTTGTCCTCCTCTACACCCTGCGCCTGCGCCTGGGTCCTCACGGGCAGGCCGTATATGTGGATGAAGCCCTCTGCGGCGCTCTGGTCGAACTGGTCCTCCTTGTCGTAGGTGGCGAGGCCGTAGCTGTATAGAGACTTGGGCGATTTGCGCCCGACTATGGAGGCCTTCCCTTTGAACAGCTTGACCTTGACCGTCCCACTGACGTGGCGCTGCGTGCTCTGGACGTAGGCAGCGAGGTCCCGGTGCAGCGCCGAGAACCAGAGCCCGTTGTAGATAAGGTCGGCGTATTCCTGGGCTACCTTCTGCTTGAACCGAAGCTGGTCTTTGGACAGCGTCATCTGCTCCAGGGCGAGGTGCGCCGAAAGCAGCACCGTCGCCGCTGGCGCCTCGTATATCTCCCTCGACTTTATCCCCACCAGGCGGTTCTCCACGTGGTCTATCCTGCCCACGCCGTGCTCCCCGGCAAGAGCGTTTAGCTTCTCCACCAGGGCAACACCGCTTAGCTCCTGCCCGTCGAGGCTGGTGGGGATGCCGCGCTCGAACCCGATCTCGACATAGCAGGGCTCGTCGGGGGCATCATTTGGAGATTTAGTCCAGGTGAACACCTCCTCCGGTGGCTCGACCCAAGGGTCCTCGAGCACGCCACACTCGATGCTCTTGCCCCAAAGGTTCTCGTCTATGGAGTAGGGGCTGGTCACAGTGACCGGCACGGGGATTCCGTGGCGTTTGGCGTAGTCGATCGTCTCTTCTCTGGTCATACCCCACTCCCGCGCCGGTGCGATGACCTTGAGCTGGGGGGCGAGGGCGGCGACGCTAACATCGAACCTGACCTGGTCATTGCCCTTGCCGGTGCAGCCGTGAGCCACTGCCGTTGCTCCTTCCTGGCGAGCAGTATCGACCAGGAGCTTGGCTATGAGCGGGCGGGCGAGGGCGGTAGCCAGGGTATATTGTCCTTCATATATCGTGTCGGCCTGGAGGGCGGGGAAGACAAAATCGTTGATGAAGACGTCCTTGGCATCCACTACCAGCGCTTTGACTGCTCCCACCTTAAGCGCCTTTTGCCGAATCGACTCATATTCCCCTTCCGCCCCCAGGTCTATACTCAGGGCAACGACATCCATATTGTACCTCTCAGCGATCCACTTGATCGCCACCGAGGTATCAAGTCCACCACTATAGGCTAATACTACCTTGTCCTTCAATTACGTTCCTCTTTCTACGTCTCTTCTTTGCCGACCTCCGCTAGTACAGGATGCAGAATCGTTATTGCTTCATCGATGTCATTCTTGGTTATGTTCAGCGGCGGCATGAAGCGAATAGCGTCAGGCTTTACCGGGTTAAGCAAGAGCCCGTGCTCCAGGCAAGCCCTTACCACTTTATCGGAGCGCTCGCGGTCGAACTGAACGGCCGCCAGAAGCCCGCGCCCTCTTACCTCGACAATGAAATCGAATTTAGTCTTGAGTTTCTTGAGTTTGGACATCAGGTAGGCCCCGGTCTGTTTGACCCTACCTGGTATATCACTATCGATGACAAACTGCAAGGTGGCACAGGCTGCTGCACAGGCCAGCGGGTTGCCACCGAAGGTGGAGCCATGCTCTCCCGGGGCAAAGACAGACGCCTTCTCCCTAGCCAGGAACGCCCCGATGGGTACGCCTCCGCCGAGCCCTTTGCCCAGGGTGATTATGTCGGGTTCGATCCCGAACTGCTCGTAGCCAAAAAGGGTCCCGATGCGCCCTATCCCTGTTTGCACCTCGTCGAGGATGAGCAGAAGACCCTTTTCGTCGCACCAGGCTCGCACCCTCTTGAGGTAGTCGTCATCGGGGATGTTCACGCCGCCCTCGCCCTGTATTGGCTCCAGCATGACGGCGCAGGTCTGAGATGTGGCTGCCTTTTTAATGGCATTGACGTTGTTGTATTCCACATTGATGAAACCGTCGGGAATCGGAGTATAAGGCTCCTGGAACTTGCGCTGTCCGGTAGCGGCGGTCATGGCCAATGTCCGCCCGTGGAAGGAGTTAATCGTGGTGATCACCTCGTAGGCACCGTTCAGATGGAGCTTACCGTACCTGCGTGCCAGCTTCACTGCGCCCTCAGTGGCCTCGACGCCACTGTTGCAGAAAAAGACCCTGTCGAGGCAGCTATTCTCCACCAATAGCGCAGCGAGTTTTATCTGGGGAACTGTGTAGAACTGGTTTGATGCCTGGATCAGTGTCCTCGCCTGTGAGTTGACAGCGCCCACCACCGCTGGATGGCAGTGCCCCAGGCAATTCACTCCCCAGCCCGCTGTGAAGTCGAGATACTCCTTTCCGTGCTCATCCCATACCCGCGCCCCCTGACCCTGGACCACGGTCAGCGGCATGCGTTTGAACGTGTCCATAAAGTATTTCTTCTCTAGCGCCTGCCAGTTGGTCATACCTTACCTATTCTGCCAACAGCTCCTCTATTTGCTCCAGAAGAGCCGCTATGGCTTCTATCTTCTCTCCGTAACACCCCAAGTCGCCTGCCTGGAGACACACCTGGGCATCATCATAAAGCTGCCGCGCCTGGCCTACCAAGTCCGCAATATCAGCTCCGGTGGTCACCGTTATGTAGTTGGTCTTGGTCTCTGTGTCCGAGCCCGCTGGTCCGGTGACGGTCAGAGACACAGTATAGATTCCCGCGCTTTGATAGGTATGGGATGGGTTCTGCTCATCAGACGTTTGTCCATCGCCGAAGTCCCATGACCAGGTGGCGACGGTGCCCATTGATTGATCTGTGAACTGAACCACAAGGGGCTCAAGGCCGCTTGTTGGTGCGCCCATGAACTCTGCTTGCATGATCTCTGCCTCGCCGAAGACAGCGGCCAGCGCCTCATCCAGCGTCTGCTCCATAGCGATGCGGTCGCCGGTGGCAACAATCACCCGCTTTAGCTCAGGTATTGCCCCCGCTGTCGCTACCAGGAATATCGGCTCGACGTAGAGGAAAGAATCCTCGATGGGGATCATCAGCAGATTCCCGTGCCTTACGGTGGCTCCGCCACCCTGCCAAAGGGTGAACTCTTTTGTGATGTCGGTATCCTGCGCAATACGGTTCTCGATTTGCATGGGACCGTAGATCAGCTTGTCTTTGGGCAGGTAGTATGCCAGCAGTGTCCCGTAGTTGTCGCCATCGGAGCGCGCTGCCAGCCAGGCGATGGTGTTCTTCTTTTTCTCCGGGGTGAAAGGTAGCATGAGCAGGAACTCTTCCTTCTCCTCACCTGGGAGGCGCATAATGATATAGTATGGCTCCATCCGCTGCGCAGTGTCTTGGTATATCTCGTCAGGGAATGTCCACAGGTCCTCTTTACCGTAGAACACCCTAGCATCCCGCATATGGTATCTTTGGTACACCTGTGCCTGCTTCATAAACAGGTCCTGTGGATAGCGCAAGTGTGCCCTGATGTCCTGGGGCATCTCCTCCCCCGGGGTGAACAGATCGGGGAAGATCGCCCAGTAGGTCTGGACTACGGGGTCGTCTGGTTCGACAACGTACAGGATCACCGAGCCGTCATAGGCGTCGACGACTGCCTTGACGCTGTTGCGGATGTAGTTGGTGCCATCAGGGAGAGGCTCGGAGTAGGGGTATCTATCGCTCCAGGTGTAGGCATCCTGGATCCAGACCAGTTTACCTTCCTCGGTGACCACCAAATAGGGGTCATCGTCGATCTGGAGGAAGGGAGCAGCGTGCTTTACTCGCTGCTGGATGTTGCGGTAGTAGAGTACCCTGCTATCGGAGTTGATCTCACCGCTTATAAGGATGTTAAAATCGCCGAGCTGCCAGGCATAGGCCACCCTGCGGAAAAAGGAGCTGAGCGTTACCCCGCCGCCGGCGGCATGTTCGGTGTAAATGTTTTCCTCGCCCAGGGGGTAATCGAATTCTTCGGTATTGGTATTGACGATAATGTAATTGTTGGTCTTCTCCCCGTAATAGATTTCAGACCTCGTTATCTGAAACCCCTCGAAATCGCTCGTCGGCGGGATGTCCCCGATGTGGAAGATGGGCGCGCCCTCCTCAGTGACCTCGGTGACCGGGCTCAAGGCCAGCCCGTAGCCATGGGTATAGACAAGGCGCTGGTTGACCCACGTTTTCGCTTTGGGGTCCAGGTTCTCCTGGTAGAGCTCTCGGGCACTGAGCATCACCTGGCGGTATTCACCGTCTATTTCATAGCGGTCGATATCTATGTCATAGAAGTCGTAGTAGAGACGCAGCGCTTGCTTCTGGTGATAGGTAGCCTTTAGCGGCCGGTTGTCCCAGAGCCTGATATTGCTTATCGTCGCCGGGTTGGCGCTGATGTCCTCTTCAGTGAGTTCTGTCTCCGCGGGGAAGTCCTGTTCTTCGATCCTGTTGAGAGCAAAAGCTTCCCTGGTGAACTCAATATTGTACTCGATGTATTTTTCTTCCCTGGCTAGCTGGCTGGGCTTGACCTGAAACCTCTCCACTATCGCGGGATAGATGATACCGACTACGATTATGGCGATGATAAAACCCCCGAAGGCATAGATAGGCAGCCGAATGCCGCGGCGAAGGATGTTGAACAGCACCACAATGCCCAGGAGGATGGCTGCGGCCATGAGAATTCTCAGGGCAATCAACTGTGCGTGAACGTCGGCATAGCCTGCCCCGAACACCGCTCCCCGCTCCGAATAGACCAGCCCGTAGATGTCCAGAAAGTAGCGCCAGGCAATGATTCCCATTATTCCCGCAAACAGCACAGAGAGATGCGCTTTGCCCCCACGGCTAAAGGCTAAGCTGAGCCGGCGCACGCTGTAGTTGAATGCATAGAAGATAGAGGTCAGAATCAGGGTAACGATCAGGGCGCTGAGCAACCATCCTTGAACGAATTTCTGGAATGGCAGCGAGAACATATAGAAGCTTACGTCCTTGCTGAAGATGGGGTCGGCGACGCCAAATGATTGTCCGTTTTGAAACCTCAACACTGTTTCCCAGTTCCCTTGAGCGATTGAGCCGAAGATGATGCTCAACACGATTGCCCCGAGGATTATGACCACTATCAACACCCTGCGTAGATTCTTCAGTCCTTCCGCGGCGACGTAGGGGATGCCAGCCTTTGGGCCTAGGTGCTTCGCCAGAAGGATGTTTCCTACGAACAGGACGAGGAAAATGAACGCGGCCACGAAGAAGATGCTGACCTTGGTAACCAGGATTTTACTGTAGACGCTGCCAAACCCCAGGCTGGAGAACCAGAGCCACTCCGTCCAGACGCCCTTCAGCACGTTGAAGATGATGAGGAGCACTATCAGGACGGCGGGGATTATCAACCACTTGGCTATCCTGACCAGCCCGGGTGGGATGTGCAACTGTATCTGTGAAATATCTGGCCACTTGAGTTGCCCGTTTCCGCTACCTTCGTCATCTCGTTTATACCAATGCATAACACCTCTCTACTCAATCGTGGTGCCGTTGCCGCTGCCCTCGACAGCGGCGAGCAGGGCTCCCTCAGTGCGCCCATCGATGATCTGGGTCGAGGTGACACTGGAGAGGGCGCGGAGACACCCCTCTACCTTGGGGATCATGCCTCCCGTAATAACCCCCGAATCAATCAGTGACCTGGCTTCAGCAGGGGATAACATTGGTAGTAATTTCCCCTCGCTGTCCTGCACGCCAGGGACATCGGTCAGAAAGATGAGCCTGTCGACCTTGAGCGCCACCGCAATCTCGCTGGCGCTGACATCACCATTGATGTTGAGGAGCATGACGGGGTCG
>JAUXAX010000057.1 GCA_030619685.1 Dehalococcoidia bacterium | reverse complement strand
GGATTGGTAAGTCAACCTCGAAGATATGCTTCATCAGTCCCGGCAAATATCGCAGAGGGACGCGGATTATCCTCTGGGCTATTCTGTAGTTTTCCTGAAAAGGTGATGAGGTGTTTGTTTCGGTAATCGGCAGTAGCCGATGTTCCCGGCGGGAGGCCGAGCTTGCTGAAGAGGTGGGGGCTGAGCTTGCGAGGCGAGGTGTGACACTGGTCTGTGGCGGTTTGACCGGGGTGATGGCCGCTGCCTGCAAAGGAGCCCGCTCCGCCGGCGGGACGACTGTGGGTATCCTACCCGGAAGCAGGCGGGAGGATGCCAATCCCTATGTGGATATCCCGATCGTCACCACTATCGGCGAGGCGCGAAACGTGATCGTGGTTTGCTCGGGGCAGGCAGTTATCGCTATTTGCGGTGCGTATGGAACCCTCTCCGAGATCGCTTATGCTCTGCGCTACAAAATCCCTGTTGTCGGCCTGAATACCTGGTCGCTCTCGAAGCGCGGACAATTAGATAGGCCGATAATAATCGCTCAGAGCGCCAAGGATGCCGTAGATAAGGCTTTGGCTGCAATCGAGAGCAAGGGGGCTGGTTAAATGAGCACCATCAAAGGCATCAGGGGGCGGCAGATACTTGACTCCAGAGGCAATCCCACAGTGGAGGTAGAGGTAGAGCTGGCTGATGGCACAGTGGGCCTAGCTGCTGTGCCATCGGGAGCAAGCACAGGCACCCACGAGGCAGTAGAGCTGCGCGATGGCGATCCCTCTCAATTCCAGAGGAAGGGAGTACTGAAGGCGATAGCCAACATTGAGGAGACGATAGCACCCGCATTGTTGGGAATGTCGGCCCTGGATCAGGCGCCAATCGATCAGCGAATGATAGACCTAGACGGCACGCCGAACAAAGCGAAACTGGGTGCCAACGCCATTCTGGGGGTGTCGCTTGCCGTGGCTCACGCTGCCGCCAACTCTCAGGGGATGCCGCTCTATCGCTACCTTGGCGGTGATGAGGCTCACCTCCTGCCGGTGCCCATGATGAACATTCTCAATGGGGGCAAGCATGCCGAGGATTCGGTAGATTTGCAGGAGTTCATGGTGATGCCCGTGGGGGCGAGAAGCTTCGCTCACGCCCTGCAAATGGGCGCTGAGGTCTACCAGTCGCTGAAAAAGGTGCTCAAGGGCAGGGGAGCGAACACCTCTGTTGGCGATGAAGGAGGATTTGCTCCCAGCCTGGCCACGAATAGGGAAGCGGTGGAGGTGGTTCTGGCAGCCATCGAAGCTGCTGGCTACCGCGCAGGGGAGCAGTGCTTCATCGCCCTGGACCCTGCATCCAGCGAGTTCTATGATGACGGCAGATACATCCTGGCAAAGGAAGGCCTATCCTTCACCAGCGCTGAGATGGTTGACTACTACAGCGAGCTCGTTGCCGCCTACCCCATTATCAGCATCGAGGACGGTATGGCGGAGGATGACTGGGAGGGTTGGAAGCTGCTCAGTGAGAAGGTGGGTAGCAAGGTTCAGCTTGTGGGAGATGACCTCTACACTACAAACAAGGAGCGGCTCAGCCGCGGTATCGCCGAGCAGTCATCGAACTCGATCCTGATTAAGCCCAATCAGATCGGAACCCTCACTGAAACGCTGGCCGTCATAGAGATGGCGAAGAAGGCGGGGTGGACATCGGTGATCAGCCACCGCTCCGGCGAAACCGAGGATGTTACCATAAGCGACCTCGCTGTGGCTATGAACACGGGGCAGATAAAGTCGGGAGCGCCCTGCCGTTCGGAGAGGGTCGCCAAGTATAACCGGCTCCTCAGGATCGAGGAGGAGCTGAACGAGAAAGCCAGATTTGCCGGTATGGGCGCACTGTATAATCTGGGAAGGTAACACACGGATAGTCTGCTAAGGTTATTGTGCACTCGCTCCTTGTGGATGTTATCATCCACAGCGAGCAGGATGTTGATTGCGGCACTTAGCAGCTCGTAGTCACTGCAATTGACATGAACACCGCAGCCTTAGCGACAACAGGTCTAAACGAAACGTCGTTCTGCGCTAGGAGAAGAAGCAAGAAGACGTGAAACAGATCGGCATCACGACGACAGTTCCCATAGAAGTCCTCATGGCAGCGGGCTATACGCCCGTTGACCTCAATAACATGTTCATCGGCAGCTCCGAGCGGGAGCGCCTGGTGAATATAGCGGAGAGGGCCGGTTTTCCCCAGAACTGCTGCGCCTGGATCAAAGGCATCTACGGGGTATGCATGGAGTATGGCATCAAAACCGTCCTCTGCGTCACCAGCGGCGATTGCTCCAATACTATCATGCTCATGGAGGTGCTCAAGCTCAAGGGGCTTGATGTTCTGCCCTTCGCCTATCCTGACCAGCCCGACGTCGACATCATGCAGAGGGCGCTGAAGGATCTGGCGCAGAGGCTGGGCACAACCCTGGCCAGGGCAGAGGAGGTGAGAAGGGAACTGGAAGAAGCGAGGCGGCTTGCCCTGGAACTGGATGAGCTCACCTGGAAGGGTGGGATGGTGAGCGGCCTGGAGAACCACCTGTCGCTGGTCGCCACTTCGGACTTCGGCGGAGACTATCGGGAATACGAGCGCCGCCTGGGAGAACTTCTGTCCCAGGCCCGAAGCAGAAAGCCCTATCCCGATGACCTTCTTCGCCTCGCCTATATCGGCGTGCCTCCGGTGTTCCCCGGGGATTTTTACCCTTATATTGAGCGCAACGGGGCCAGGGTGGTCTTCAACGAAATACAGCGCCAGTTCGCCATGCCGAACCCCAGCCGCTCGCTCGTCGAGCAGTATTGTAACTACACCTATCCCTACTCCATATTCGGCCGCGTTCGCGATATCCTTCCCCAACTGCGGCGGCGGCGGGTAGATGGCGTCATCCATTATGTTCAGGCGTTTTGTCACCGAGGAATAGGCGACATCATCTTTCGCGATGCCCTCGACTTGCCTATTCTAACCCTGGAGGGCAACAACGATTTCCTGCTCAATCAACACCTGAGGACGCGGGTCGAGGCCTTTATCGATATGCTGAAAAGGCGATCAGCGGCAAGAAGTGGAGTCTCAGCTAAGTCAACAATGTAATTAGGTGCACAAAAATAAATCAGAATGATCGGGAGGTGCTAAGATGGCAACCAAGATCGGTATCAATGGCTTCGGCCGAATCGGCAGACAAGTCCTGAAGGCGATGAATGAACAGCACGCAGATAAGCTTGAGGTTGTGGTGGTCAACGACCTGACGGATACCAAGACCAACGCCCATCTGTTTAAGTATGACAGTATCTACGGTCGCTACCCGGGCAAGGTAGAGGCTACCGAGGACTCGATCATCATCGACGGCAAGAGGGTGAAGGTCATAGCTGAGCGCGACCCGGCTAAGATTCGCTGGCGGGATTTCGGGGTCGAGATAGTCGTGGAGTCGACGGGCCTGTTCACCGCGGCACCCAAGGCCGCCGGGCACCTCGAGGGTGGGGCCAAAAAGGTGCTGATCACGGCTCCGGCGAAGGAGGAGGACATTACCATTGTCCTCGGTGTAAACGAGGAGAAATACGACCCGGCAAGACATCGCATCATCTCCAATGCCTCCTGCACCACCAACTGCATCGCCCCCATAGTCAAAGTCCTCCACGAAAGCTTTGGGGTAAGCAAGGGGCTGATGTCCACCATCCACGCCTATACCAACGATCAGAGGGTGCTGGATACGGTCCATAGTGACCTGCGCCGCGCGAGGGCAGCAGCGTTGAACATCATTCCCACCACCACCGGTGCGGCCAAGGCTGTGACTCAGGTCATCCCCGAGTTACAGGGCAGGATACACGGGCTTGCCTTCAGGATACCGACCTCCACTGTTTCGCTGGTAGACTTTGTGGCCGATCTGGATAGAGAGGTCACTGTTGACGAGGTCAACAAAGCCTTGCGCGATGCTGCCGAGGGTTCACTGCAAGGCATCCTGGAGTTCTGCGACGAGCCTTTGGTCAGCATCGACTTCAAGGAAAATCCTGCCAGCTCCATCGTAGATGGTCTCAGCACCATAGTCATCGGCGGCAACATGGTCAAGGTGCTTAGCTGGTATGACAACGAGTGGGCCTATAGCTGCCGTGTCGGCGACCTGGCGGTTTATATCGCAGACAAGGGGCTTTGATCTAAAAACGTTTACTGTAGTTTACTGTAGGGGCACGGCATGCCGTGCCCTTTCCTGGGAATGAGAGATGGCATGATGAGTCTCAAGGAACAGCTGGATTACCTGTTTAATCCCCGTTCGGTGGCGGTGATTGGGGCATCCAATCAGCTTGGCAAGTGGGGTTACTTCATCCTTGCCCGCCTGCTGGAAAGCAAGAGTGGGAAGGAAATCTATGCCATAAACAAGAGGGAAACGGAGGTGCTCGGGCTGAAGGCTTATAGGAGCGTAGTTGATGTGCCCGGGTCAGTAGACCTCGTCGTAATTATGGTCCCGTTTCAAGGAATTATCGAGGTCATGCACGATTGTGTCCGCAAAGGGGTTAAGGCTGCTATCGTCATCAGCGGCGGGCTTGCCGAGACCGGCGGGGAGGGGGCCAGCATGGAGCAAGAGATGGTCGAGGTCGCGCGGCGGGGCGGAATGCGCATTGTTGGGCCGAACTGCCTGGGGCACTTAGACACCTACTCCAACGTTCGCACTGTAGGTTTTATGCCTGGGGTGAAAAGGGGGAGTATAGCGCTTATCTCGCAGAGTGGCAACTCCAGCCAGTCAGTCACCGAGTACGGGGGGCAAATGGGGTTGGGGTTCAGCAAGTTCGTCAGCAGCGGGAACGAGGCAGACCTGCACTTCGAGGACTATCTGGAGTATCTGGCTGATGATGACAAGACAAAGGTTATCCTGGGATATATTGAAGGTTTCAGAGAAGGCAGGCGTTTCTTCGAGCTGGCAAGAGAGATCACCAGGAAGAAGCCCATTGTCATCATGAAGGCGGGGCGCACGGATGCCGGAGTCAGGGCGGCACAGTCGCACACTGCTTCTCTGTCGGGGTCTGATGTGGTGCTTGATGCGGCATTCAAGCAGTCGGGGGTAATCAGAGTGGAGGAGATCAGCGAACTGGTTGACGTCGCCGTGGCACTGCTTGGCCAGCCCCTGCCCCGAGGGAGAGGGGTAGGGGTAGTGGCGTTGGGTGGTGGCATGGCGGTCATGGCTGCGGATGCCGTGAGGAGGGAGGGGCTGGAGATGCCTGCGTTCTCACCGGCCACCATGGAGAAACTGAATTCGATTATGTCCCACAGGTGGTCTCGTGGGAACCCGGTCGATCCTGGCGGCGACAACGTCAGCTATGAGGCCCTCTGGCCGATGCTGGAGGATGAGAATATCGATGCCATCATAATCGTCGGCGGCGTCGGTATGATCTCCGGGTTCCGTGGTTGGGTTGTCTTCCCGTCTTCGATCAAATCTCAACTCGCTGAGGCGAGGAAAAGGATGGAGGACGCAGAGATCATAAACCTGGACAAGACAATCGAGCTTATGAAGAAGCACCAGAAGCCGATCCTCTTCGTCACGCATGTTACCGGTGCTGCGAGGGGAGGAGAGGCTTACAAGAAACTGAAGGAAAACCACCTCAGTTTCTACTCCAACCCGGAGAGGGCCGCCAGAACGCTCAAGCGCTTGGTGGAGTACAGCGAATACCTCGGTATCGCCCGCGGAAAATAGCTTTGTATCCCACACCGTCGTAAACCACTTAGGAACCAAGGGAAGCGGATAAACCTATGGCCTTGGCTCCAACAGACCCTCTTGTTACTTGACACCCTATCTTCCCAGAAGCTATAATCAGCTGAAAGGGTTTGGTAAAGGGGGTGTATTGTGAGTGTCTGAGATATGGGTTGGCGATAATGAGCCTTTTGAGGTCGCTCTAAAGCGATTTAATAAGAAGGTTCAACAGGACGGAGTCCTTGCCGAGGCCCGGCGCAGGGAGCATTTCGAGAAGCCGAGCGTGAAGCGCAAGAAGAAAGAGGCTACCAAAAAGCGCAAGAGCTCCAGGAGTTCCAGGGGTCCCAGGAGTCCCAGGAGTTCCAGGGGTCCCTGAACACCATCGATAGAATAGCGTACAGCGGAAAAGAGTTGATGCTGCAAGAGAAGTTGATGGCCGATCTCAAGGAGGCGATGAAGGGCCGCGACAAGACGCGCCTGGAAGTAATCCGTATGGTGAGAGCCAGGATCAAGAACGCCGAGATAGCTCAACAAAAAAGCCTGGGCGATCCCGATGTTCTCGATGTCATTGCCAAGGAGGCCAAGCAGCGTAGAGAGAGCATCGCAGAGTTCAAAAAGGCTGATCGGCAGGACCTATCGGACAAGGAGGAGGCAGAGCTCGCTATACTCCTCAAGTACCTGCCGCAGCAGATGTCGCGCGAGGAGATCGTTGCCACTGCCCGTTCGGTGATCGAAGAGGTGGGGGCACGGGGGCCCGGAGACAAGGGCAAGGTCATGCAAAGGCTTATCCCTCAACTGAAGGGAAGCGCCGAGGGACGCGACATAAACGAGGTGGTAACGGAGCTACTCAGCGGCTCAACAGGATAAGAAGGGAAACCTGAAGAGGTTTGATCAGGGAACAAAAGAGCAAGCGATGGACTTGTCCGATTGTTCCCTTTTCGTATTTCTAAAAGGGGTTTGAGATGAGATTCGGGGTGATCGTCTTTCCCGGCACGTGGAGCGACAAGGATTGTTATCATGTGCTGGACAAGGTTCTGGAGCAAAAGGCGGAATATGTGTGGCACAAGGACACCGATCTATCAGGCCTCGATTGTGTTATCCTTCCCGGCGGCTTCTCCTACGGTGATTACCTCCGCCCTGGGGCCATCGCTCGCTTCTCGTCGGTGATGACTGCGGTGGAGGAGTTCGCTGCTGCAGGCAAGCTGGTCATCGGTATCTGCAACGGCTTTCAGATACTTTGCGAGTCTGGCCTTCTGCCCGGAGCCCTGATACAAAACAACCACCTCCAGTACAGATGTCAATGGGTTCACCTGCGAGTAGAAAACGCCTCCCTGCCGTTCACCTCGAAGTCGAAAAAAGGGCAGGTGCTCTACATCCCGATCTCCCACTACGAGGGCAGCTACTACGCCGACGAGTCCACTTTGAAAAAGCTTGAAGCCAATAACCAGGTTGCCTTCCGCTACTGCAGCCCCACAGGCGACATAACCGAGGGGGCAAACCCCAACGGTTCCTTGAACAACATCGCCGGCATCATCAACAAAGCGGGCAACGTCCTGGGTATGATGCCCCACCCGGAGAGGGCATGCGAAGATACAGTTGGCGGGGTGGACGGGACTGTGGTTTTTCAGTCCATCATCGACGAAGTCACCACCAGGGCAATGGGCTGCATAAAACCACTTCAGCCCTTGACATAGTAGAACACTTGTGCTAGCATTCAGATCGAAAAAGGAGTACCTATGCCCCTCTCCAAAGAAGTCCTTGATGAAGTCGCCCTGAGCGAAGAGGAATATAGCCTAATTGTGCAGCAATTGGGGCGGGAGCCTAATCTGGTCGAAATAGGGCTGTTCGGCAGCCTGTGGAGCGAGCACTGCGGCTATAAACACTCCAAGCTGTTGCTGAAGCTGCTGCCCCACGCCTCCCCACGCGTCCTGGTCAACCCCGGAGAGGAGAACGCCGGTGCTGTTGATATCGGCGATGGCCTCTGCGTGGTGATGAAGATGGAGTCCCACAATCACCCCTCGGCCATCGAGCCCTACCAGGGGGCGGCCACCGGGGTGGGTGGGATAGTGCGCGACATCTTCACCATGGGGGCAAGGCCCATCGCCCTGCTCAACTCACTGAGGTTCGGACCCCTAAACGAGCCGCGAAACCGCTATCTTTTCAGCGGGGTAGTGGCGGGCATCGCCGACTACGGCAACTGCCTCGGCATACCGGATGTCGCCGGCGAGGTCTACTTCTCCCCTACCTATTCGGCAAACCCACTGGTCAACGCCATGTGCGTGGGCATCGCCGAGAAAAGGAAGCTGGTCAGATCCAAGGCCAGTGGCAAAGGCAATCTGTTAATGCTTGTTGGCGCCGATACCGGCCGCGACGGCCTTCACGGCGCCTCGGGGCTGGCGTCAAGGACTTTCGAGGATGAGCGCGAGCTGAGGCCAACGGTGCAGGTGGGCAATCCCTTCATGGAGAAGCTCCTGCTGGAGGCCTGCCTTGAGCTCGCCGAAACCGACCATATCGTGGGCTTACAGGACCTCGGCGCCGCAGGACTGACCAGCTCTGCTATTGAGTCAGCTTCGAAAAGCGGCAGCGGCGTGACAATCAACGTCTCCAAGGTCCCCCGGCGTGAGGAAGGGATGATTCCCTACGAGGTCATGCTCTCCGAATCGCAGGAACGGATGCTGGCCATCGTGAAGAAGGGAAGCGAGGATAAGGTGAAGGCCATTTTCGATAGATGGGACCTCCGTTCCGACATCATCGGCGAGGTGACCGATGACGGCATGGCCCGCATAAGGGAGGGGGAGGAGCTGGTTGCCGAGGTTCCAATCAAGCTCCTGACCACCCCACCCCTCTATCGTCCCAAGGGAATCAAACCCGCCTGGCTTGACGCGCTACAGAGGTTCGACCTCAGCACCATTCCCGACATTGGGCAGAATGCCTCTTCGGTGCTGCTTCAGATGCTCGCCTCCCCCAATATCGCCAGCAAGGAATGGATCTACAGGCAATACGATCACCAGGTCCAGATCAATACCACAGTCCCCCCGGGGAGCGATGCCGCTGTCCTCAGGATTAAGGGCACAAAGAAAGCCATCGCCCTGACCGCAGATGGCAACGGGCGCTACTGCTATCTCGACCCGTATACAGGTGGCATCATAGCTGTCGCTGAGGCAGCGCGCAATCTGGCGTGCGCCGGTGCAGAGCCTCTGGCCATAACCGACTGCCTGAACTTCGGCAATCCGGAAAGGCCTGAGGTCTACTACCAGCTGGAGCAATGCATTCGGGGCATGGCCCAAGCCTGCGGAATACTGAACATACCAGTCATCAGCGGCAACGTCAGCCTGTACAACGAGACCAAAGGCGAGCCGGTTTATCCCACCCCGGTAGTGGGCATGGTGGGGCTGATCGAGGACATAGCCCACCATAGCACTATAGGCTTCAAGCACGAGGGCGACCTGGTAGTAGTGCTTGGAGATGACGAGAAGGGAACGGACGGTAAAGGCGGCAGTGAGTATCTCGAGTTGATTCACGATATCGTTGTCGGAGCCCTCTCGATCGACCTCGATCTGGAGAAGAGGGTGCAACGGTGTTGCCTGGATGCTATCAGACAGGGCATTGTACGCTCAGCTCACGACTGCTCCGATGGCGGGCTTGCTGTGACGTTGGCTGAGAGCTGCATCGCCGGCAGAATCGGCATCAGGGGAAGGTGGAAGATAACAGGGAGAATTGACAGCGAGCTTTTCGGCGAAGAGCAGTCGAGGATCGTAGTCTCACTGGAGCCAGCTCGATGGGGTGAACTTCGAAATCTGGCTGCCAGCCATCGGGTGCCCCTAAGAGAACTCGGGACCGTTGGGGGCAATCGCTTTCTCATTGAAGATGTAGTAGATTTGCCGCTCGAAGAGATAGTAGATGGGTGGAGAAACGGCCTGCAAAAGGCGATGGGATAGGTCTTCCTGTGGAAAACTTTTGTGGAAAAGTCTACGGGAAGGTCACCCAAAAGTTGATAACTTCCTGGATAACTCTGTTGACCAGCAGTGAATGGCAAGGAATAGAATAGAGGGCAGGATGAGAGTAATTTTCCTCCAGGACATTCCTAACGTGGCCAGTGCGGGCGACTTGAAAGAGGTAGCCAATGGCTACGCCAGGAATTTCCTCCTTCCGCAGAAGCTCGCCGTAATCGCTACCCCTACTGAGCTACAGAAATTGGAATCGCGGCGTCAGGCCGATGCCCGTCGCCAGGCTGGCTTGGAGCAAGAAGCCGAGGCTTTGGCTCAGGTGCTAGGAGACCTCACCGTAGCCTTAAAGGTTCGTGCTGGGACCAAAGACCGCATCTATGGCTCGGTCACAAGCGCGGACATTGCAAAGGAGATAAAATCGCTCACAGGACATGAGATCGAGAAGCGCGACATAGAGCTCGAAGAGCCGATCCGCGAGCTGGGAAGCCACCAGGTATCGATCAGATTAACCAAGAATGTAACCGCTAATGTAAATGTCCTCATTGAGCCGGAGAAGGAGCAAGAGACGGAGGCAAAGGAGACAGAGAAGGAGGACAAGAAGAAGGAGGAGAAGGAGAAAAAGGGGGAGAAGAAGACAGAGAAGAAGACAGAGAAGAAGACAGAGAAGAAGACGGAGAAGAAGACAGAGAAGAAGACAGAGAAGAAGACGGGGAAGAAGACGGGGAAGAAGACGGGGAAGAAGACGGAGGAAGAATAAGGAATAGCCATGTATAGTGACAGCGGTGAACCTCAGTCAAACGTCAAGCTTCCCCCACACGATCTCGATGCCGAAGAAGCGGTGCTGGGATCCCTTCTCATCGACCCTGAGGCGATGTTCAAAGTCGTCACCTTCCTCAAGGCCGAGGACTTCTACCGTGAGAAGAACCGCTGGACCTATGAGAGTTGCCTTCAACTTTATGACCGTAAGGAAGCCATAAACCAGATCACTGTAGCTCACGAGTTGGCGCGCCAACAGCGACTCGAGGCCGCCGGTGGAGCTGCTTACCTGAGCCACCTGGTTTCCCAGGTGCCGACCTCAGTGCATGTCGAGTACTATTCCAATATCGTGCGGCGCCTTTCCATGATGCGCCGGCTGATTTCTGCCTCCAACCAGATCGCAGCCATCGGCTACGATTCACCACCTGATGCCGATGATGCCCTCGATAAGGCAGAGGGTATCCTCTTTCAGCTGAGGTACGGAGAAAGCAGGCGCGACTTCGTCCACATCCGTGAAGTGCTCGATCGCTATTTCGAGGAGAGCAGCTTAGCTCCAGACCACAAGGGTTTCCTCCCCCACATACCTAGTGGCTTCGCCGATTTGGACAAGATACTCGGCGGCATGCAGCGCTCCAACATGGTTGTGCTGGCAGCAAGGCCGAGTCTGGGCAAGACCAGCCTGGCGCTAAACATCGCCCGCAATGTTGCCCTGGACCACGGTGCTCGGGTGGCCCTGTTCAGCCTGGAGATGTCCAAGATGGAGCTCGCCTATCGCTTCCTCTCCTGCGAATCGGGGATCGACACCCAAAGGCTAAGGCTTGACCTGCTTAGCGAACGCCAGCGAGATGACGTCATGGAGACCATGGGCATCCTCTCCGAAGCTCCCATTTATATCGATGATTCTCCCTTTCTCACAGACTCGGATATGCGCAGCAAGGCACGCCGACTCCACAGCGAGAAGGGGATCGACCTTATCATAGTGGATTACATCCAGCTCATGCGCTCAAGCAGGTACACCGACAACCGGGTTCAGGAGATGAGTGATATCTCCCATGCCATAAAGGAGCTCGCCCGAGAGCTTGATCTGCCCATACTGGCTGTCTCCCAGTTGAGCCGGGCGGTAGAAGCCCGGCACCCCCATACCCCTGTGCTTTCCGACCTCAGGGAGAGCGGCTCTATCGAACAAGATGCCGACGTCGTGCTCTTTATCTACCGCGAAGATGTTTACTTCAGCGAGGAGGAGTGGGACAACAAATTCCCCGGTAAGCCTTACCCAAAGGGCATCGCAGAGATCATAGTCGCCAAGCACAGAAACGGACCTGTTGGACGAGCCCACCTTTTCTTCCGAGAGCGAATGGCGAAGTTCGAGAACTATGAGCCAGTCAAAAGTGAAAGACCGAGCTTGCTATGAAAGGATTCAGCGGATTCCCCCGTAAGACAAAGTTCACGCCAATTCCCAACCTGTTCTTCAGCTCGGTGCTGCCTCAGATCGATGACCTTGCCGAGCTTAAGGTCACACTCCACATCTTCTGGGCTGTGTACCAAAAACGGGGCTATCCCCGTTTTGTTACTTACCGCGAGCTTCTCGGCAACCCTGTGTTGATGAAGGGGCTTGAGAGCGATGGCTCCCCAGGCGAGCTTCTGCAACGCAGCCTGGATCAGGCGGTGAGCCGGGGCACCCTTCTTCACTTGGCCGTGGAGCGTGATGGGGACGTTGACGACCTCTATTTCAAGAATATGGAGGAGGACAGGAGGGCTGTAGAGAGGATAGAGAGCGGCGAGCTCAATCTGGGAGAACTGGTCAAGCACGAGCCCTGCCCGGCAAGCCAGGAGCAGCCCAACATTTTCACCCTCTATGAGCAGAACATCGGCATGCTTTCCCCGATAATGGCCGAGGAGCTTAAGGAGGCAGAGAAGCTCTACCCCGCCTCATGGATTCAAGACGCCTTTAGAGAAGCGGTTGACCTCAACAAGCGCAATTGGAGGTATATCTCCAGCATTCTGCAAAGATGGGCAGCGGAGGGCAAGGACGATGGAGAGCATAGGCGACATTCTAAGGCGGAGTCTGACCTCGAAGAATTCCGCAGAAGATACGGGCACCTCCTCAAGAGATAACCTCGGCGAGGAGGCTGAGGAGGATGAGTGCCCTCTCTGCAAAGGTAGGGGGTGGCTGCGCTTCGATGTGCCCTTCGGGCACCCAGACTTTGGCAGATTGGCGCCTTGCCAGTGTACCGAAAAGGAATTCGAGCAGGAGCACCTCGGTCGCCTCGAGCGATATAGCAACCTGGGGCCATTGACCCGCCTCACCTTCGACAAGCTGCTGCCCCGAGGTCGCAGCAGTGACCCTCAAAACCAGGAGAGATTCGCCCGCTGCCTTGAAGTGGCTCGACACTTCGCCCGGGAGCCCAAGGGGTGGTTGGTCCTGAGCGGTCCCAGCGGCTGTGGCAAGACCCACCTAGCAGCAGCCATAGCCAACCAGCGGGTGCAGGAACGGCACCTGCCATTCTTCATGCCTGTCCCTGACCTGCTCGATCACCTCCGCTCCACGTTCAGCCCCAATAGCGATATCGCCTACGATGAGCTCTTCGAGCGGGTGCGCAATGCCCCACTCCTGGTGCTCGACGACCTGGGGAGCCAAAGCAACACGCCGTGGGCTGAGGAGAAGCTGTTCCAGATCCTGAACCACAGGTTCAACGCTGAGTTGCCAACGGTGGTCACGGTCAGAAACCTGGAGGAGCTAGATAAGCGGCTGGCTGCCAAGTTGCAAGACCCCGCCATAGCCCAGCAGTGCGAGCTTGAGAAGCCTCTACTGCCACTGTTTCAGCAGGTAGGTGGCCTGAGCCCCCAATTCCTGGCCGATAAGACCTTCGAGACCTTCGACACCCGGGGGATGAACGCCGACGAAAAGGGAAGGGAGAGCCTCCAAACCGCCTGGAGGGGAGCCCGACAGTTCGCCGAGACGCCGGAGAACTGGCTCGTCTTTCTGGGTGTGCATGGCTGCGGCAAGACCCACCTAGCGGCAGCTATAGCCAACCACCAGCTCAGGGCAGGGCGACCTGTCTTCTTCGCAGTGGTGCCGGACCTTCTCGACCACCTGCGCTCCACCTTCAGCCCCGAAAGCACAGTAACCTACGATAGCGTCTTCGAAGCTGTGAAGACAAGCCCACTGGTCATACTGGACGACCTGGGCACCGAGAGGAGCACGCCGTGGGCTCAGGAGAAGCTCTACCAGATACTG
>JAUXAX010000012.1 GCA_030619685.1 Dehalococcoidia bacterium | reverse complement strand
GTGAAAGTGGGCTCCAAAGTGGAAATGGTTCTGCGGAAGATGACGACTGATAGAGGGCTAAACGTCTACGGCTACAAATTCAGATTGGTGGAGGAGCAATAAGATGAGAGGCAAGGTTGCAGTCATCGGGGTGGGGATGATCAGGTTTGGGGAGCTCTTTGACAAGAGCCTGGAAAACATGGTCCAGGAAGCGTACTTGAACTGCCTGAACAGCGTTGATAAGGGAATCGACCCTAAAGAGATCAAGGCGGCCTGGTTTGGCCAGTGGAGCGGTGGTTTTATCGGGCAGGGCGCTCAGAGCGGGCAATCGCTGGCAACCTTCATTGGCAATCGTGAGATTCCAGTTACCAGGATTGAAAACGCCTGCCCTACAGGAGGCGATACCTTCAGGCACGCATGCCTCGGCGTTGCCTCAGGCCTGTATGATGTCGTTTTGGCACTGGGTGCGGAGAAGATGAGAGACAAGACTGCTGCAGAGTCTCTGGGCGGCGCTGGCAGCGGCGGTGGAGCAGAAACAGGCTCACATCCGGCGTGGATGATGGGACAGGGGGGGCCGGCAATTCAGGCAATGCACGCTACGAGACAGATGTACGAGTTGGGGTATACTATGGAGGACTTCGCCCGGGTCGCTGTCAAGAACCACCACAACGGCATAGTGTGCCCATACGCCCATTTTAAATTCGAAGTAACTATAGAGCGTGTGCTCGGCAGCTACATCGTTTGCTGGCCGCTGCATTTGCTCGATTGCTGCCCGCAGACCGACGGTGCTGCGGCAGCTATTGTGTGTCGCGCCGATCTGGCCAAGAAATATACCGACAACCCAGTCTACGTTCTGGGCACCAACGTCGGCACAGACCACAGCCAGCTTTGGGACAGGAACAGCTTCGTCGAACAGCTTTCAAGCGTCAGGGCTGCCAGAGGTGCCTTTGAGATGGCGGGGATAAAGCCGGAGGACGTGGACTTCGCTGAACTCCATGATTGTTTCACCAACACGGAGCTGATGAATATCGAGGACATAGGCTTCGCGCGCAGGGGTGAAGCTGCCCGAATGCTCAAGGATGGCGAATTCGATATGCACAGCCGGCTCCCGATTAACCCCAGCGGCGGCTTGAAGGCCCATGGCCATCCTATAGCCGCCACCGGCCTGGGGCAGATCTTCGAACTCGTCACCCAGTTGCGAGGGGAAGCGGACAAACGCCAGGTGAAGCTGAAGAAGGGCATCGGGCTCCAGCACAACGTCGGTGGCCCCGCGTTCGGTGTTTCCGTGGTCAACATTCTATCTCGCTCCATGTAATCAACCTAAGGAGGGTAATGTGGCTGGTATCATCGGGTACGGAGTTTATATACCTCGCTACAGGATCGAGCAAAAGGAACCTGCCATCGCCTGGGGAAGCTGGTCCGGCGGCGAGAAAGCGGTTTGTGGGGCAGATGAAGATGTCGTCACCATGGCTGCTGAGGCTATGGATAATGCGATCAACCATGCCAGCATCGATCCGGCGGAAATCGGAGCGATACACATGGGAACCGCCTCTTCACCCTACGTTGAGCAGTATGTAGCACCGATTCTGGCCGAAACACTGGGCCTCAATCCAGAAACAACCATGATAGATTATTCGGGCTCCCTCAACGCGCTTGCCAATGCACTCCTGGGATGTCTGGATGCTATCGCGGCCAAGAGGATCAAATGCGGCATCGTTATCGGGGCTGAGGATAGGGCTACCGCCCCGGGGGCCGAGGGCGATGCCACCTTCGGTGCCGGAGCCGTCGCCATAGTAGTCGGAACTACAGGAACCATAGCCGATTTCGAGGGTCTACACACCTACTCAACCCTGTTCATCGATAGATGGCGCGCGGTCAGGGATTCCTGGGTATCGAACTGGAACGACTACCGATTCGACCGCGAATACGGGTACCAGAGCCATGTAGTCGAGGCATGCAAGGGCCTCATGGCCAAGCTTGGCAAGAAAGGGGAAGATTTCACCCATGTGGTCTTCCCACAGCCGGATGACAGGATTCCAAATCTGCCGGCAAAGGAACTGGGAATACAGCGGGAGAAGTTGGCTCCGGCAATCTCGCCAACACTGGGCGACCTGGGATCATGCTCCGCCTTTGTCAGCCTGGCCAGCGTCTTGGACAAAGCGAAACCGGGGGAAACGATATTGCTCGCCTCCTATGGCTCGGGCGCCAGCAACGCCATGAGTTTGACTGTGCGCAACCAGATAACGAGCAAGCGGAAGAGGGGCGTTCCCCTGCAGAAGTACGTAGATCGCAAACAGTACATAACATACACATCCTACATGCGAACTAAAGAACATGTGAAACGTGCTCCTTACTAGCGTGGCTACCCAAACCGACTAGGCAGGGTGGTGAGCGGAGCCAATTGGAGGTTGGTCAAAAGCCCTCAAATAGGCAACAATATAAATATCGGATGCATGGTGCTTAGCAAGCACAGTGCATTCACGGGAGGTGGAGATGAGCAAGGAAGAAAGGTATGATTTTGTAATTGTGGGTGGTGGGCCTAATGGTGTAGCGCTCGCAGCGTATCTGGCCAGGTGCGGAGCCAGCGTCTGCGTGCTTGAGGAGAGGCCCGAGGCTGGTGGGGCGTGTGAAAACACAGAGCCAATACCCGGGGTACGCATCACCCCCCACGCCATGTACATGTACGCGGGCCCAGCCCCGGGATTCGAGCAGCTGGAGCTGCACAAGTACGGCTTCCGCATGGACTGGAGTCCCATGTCAGAGAGGCTCGAGGACCAGAAAACTAGAGGTGTAATGGTCACTGGCGGGCTGTCTCCAATCACCGACAAGGACGCGATGGGCTGGGCCAAGATAAGCGGCATGCTCACCAGTCCCCCGTTTATCAAAGAGCTGCTGCGCTCCATCTTCTGGTGCCCCCCTCACCCCCCTGAGGTGGAGGTAACAGCCGAGAATATCCCCTATATGCAGGTCTATAAGCAGCACCAGCCCGATGTCTGGACTGAGGAATTGCTCGATATGACACTGTTTGACCTCATGGACGAGTATCTGGAGAGCGAGCCCTTCAAGGTAATGCAAGCCGTGGTAGCCTGGTACTCAGGGGCTGCCGGTCACTGGGAGGGCGTGGCCATCCCCGCTCTGGGCTGTGACATAACTCTCACGATGTACAGCGGAATCAGTGGTCCTCGCGGGGGCATGCACGGCTATTTCCACTCCATGATACGCTGCGCCATAGCCCACGGCACCGTGGTGCGCACCTGCTGTCCCGTGGACGAGATCATCGTCGACGATGGGCGGGCAGTCGGCGTGCGGTTGAGAGAGACCGCCACCACCGACGAGAAGAAGATCTGGGCGAACAAAGCGGTGGTCAGTGACGTCGATGTAAAGCAGACTTTCCAGAAACTCATCGGCCCACAACATCTGGGCTCCAGCTTCAGGAGAAAAGTGGAGGACATCAGCCTCAAGGGAGGGAGCATCTGGGTGTCCCACATCCTCACCCGTGAGCAGCTTCGTTGCCGTCCTGAGTTCACCAACCCAGCTATGGGAGACGATCCTGGGATTGGCCCGTACCCGTGCGACTCACGGGAGATCTACTATGAGCACGCAGCGGATGTGGATGGCCGGAGAGGCAACCCCACCGTGCCACCCGAAAGATTGCTGTGGATCTCGACCCCAATCCGGCGGTTTGCTGCCACGGACCCACAGTGCACGATTCCCGGCCGCCACCTGTTATCTCCTTTCTACGTCTTGGTTCCTCCGCCGGAGTATCACGCTGTAAGTCCAGATGCCATAGACAAGGTCAAGGAAGAGACAAACGCTTACATGCGCAAGGCCTTCAGTCAGGTAATCGAGGGTCTCGATGATGACAACGTCGTCTACCACTGGGCAAACACCCCATATGAGTCCGAGTTTCGCAACACCGGTCTCATTGGCGGCACGTGGTGCGGTACCCGCCACTGCGGCGACCAGTGGGGCGAAAACCGTCCCATACCCGAACTGGCTCGCTACCGCACACCTATCGAAGGGCTTTACCTTTGCAACCAGACCGCCTGTCACCCTGGAGGTCTGGCGCTGATGGCCATCCCCTACAACTTGATGCATATCTTGATTGAGGATGGCCTCGTTGAGCCCGGCGACTGGTGGTACCCGTCACCGTGGTATATACCACAAAAGGACAAGATACCTGCGATAGCACGCTGAGAAGGAGGATAAGTACCATGCCCAATCCATTGATTGGCAAGATATTCGATGAGTTCCCCGATGAAAGCGATTGGGATGTAGTTATCATAGGCGGCGGCCCCAACGGCCTGATTGCGGGAGCCTATTTGTCCAAGGCCGGGTTGAAGGTTGCTGTGGTAGAGCGCCGCTATGAGATTGGCGGGGGGCTGGCCACTGAGGAGATCATGTTCCCCGGCTACTACTCCAACATGCACGCGGTGTACCATTTGCTGGTTGACCTCATGCCTGTGCTCAGAGACTTCGACATGGACCGCCATGCTCTGATGTGGACTAAGCCCAATGCTCAGGCAGGCATGGTGTTCGAGGACGGCAAGTCACTGCTCCTGACACGCATGGCAGAGGACACGAAGGATTCCATCAGCAAGTTCTCGTTCAAGGACGCCGTGGCCTTTGGCAAGGTGATGAGGGGCTGGCGGCGGATCGTCACCGATATTATAGGTCCGGCCACCTTTGTACCTCCCTTGTCTCCTCTGGATATTAGCATAGCTATGCAGCGCACCAAAGTCGGCAACGAGATGCTGGAGCTTGTTGAGCGCAGCCCTCTGGACATAATCACCGATACCTTTGAGAACGACCGCGTACGCACTCTCATGCTATATACCTGCTGCATGTGGGGGCTCGACCCCAGGGAGACCGGGATAGGAATGTTTGTCCCCCTCTATCTGGACCGGGCGATGAACAAGTGTTACTGTAACGGGGGGTCACACAAGTTTGCCGGTGCGCTGGCAAGGGAGATCGTTACCAATGGAGGAACAATCCTGGATGCAGCCGAGGTAACGAAGATCATCATGCAGAACGGCCGTGCCGCGGGCGTTGAGATTGCCGAGGGCCGTACGCTGCGCAGCAAGGTGGTTATGTCCACTCTGGACCCCCAGACGACATTCTTTGACCTTGTTGGATCTGAGAATCTGCCGGCGGATCTGAAGGAGTTGGTCGAAGGGTGGAAGTATGATAAGTGGAGTTACTACACCCTGCATGTGGCCTCTCATGAGCCCCCGCGCTATGCCTGTGACGACCCCTGGATCAATGATGCCTTCATGGTCATCCTCGGCGTTGAGAGCATGGATCAGCTTCTGGACCATTGGGATAACGTGGTGGCCGGCAAGATCGATGATAACTTCGGTGGGCACGCCACCTGCGAGAGCTTCTTCGATCCCCATCTTGTCCACTCTCCGTGGGGCGGGCATGTCTCCTTCTTTCAGATGCATGCTCCCTACGAAATTGAGGGCGGCTGGGAGAAGCGCGGCCCAGAGCTAGAGGAGGCGATACTGGCGAAATGGCATAAGGCGGCTCCAAACATGACAAAGGAGAACATAATCGCCACCAGCCATGAGACGCCTGAAGGCATCGAGATCCGTTTTCCAAACATGCGCCGCGGCGCGATTAAGCATGGTGACTACAGGCCTATACAATTGGGTTGTTTCCGCCCCAACCAAGATTGCTCCGAAACGAAGACGCCCATCGAGGGCCTTTATACGTGTGGCGCATCCAACTATCCGGGAGGGCTGGTGCTCGGGGGGCCTGGCTATCTCGGTGCCACCAAGGTGGCTGAAGACCTGGGTATTACTAAGTGGTGGAAGCCAACACCCGAGATGGAGAAGTACATTAAGACGTATCTAGAGTAGATTTCTCTGTCCATAGTATGCAGACGATTCAGGTTGCATGCCGTCTGCAAAAGTGATACATTGTCGCCGGGGTAACAATGCCTACTTCAGAATCCAAAGCCCTACTCCATGCGGTTGTTACTATGACACAGGGAGGTAAGAATGGGAACTAACAGAGGGAAAATCTTGGATGTCAATCTAAGCACCGGCACCGTCGGAACCACCAAGATAGAAGACGACGTGCAGCGGAAATTCATCGGGGGCAGCGGATTGGGGGCCAAGCTGTTTCTCGACCGCATTCCCCCAGACGCTGATCCCCTGAGTGGGAAGAACGTTCTTTTTCTGATGGCGGGTCCCTTAGGGGGGACGAACTTCCCCACATCGTCACGCATTGTAGCGTGCTTCAAATCACCCTTGACCAACATCTGGGGGCAAGCCTGTAGTGGAGGCAATTTTGCTGCGGAGCTAAAGGCGGCTGGCTACGACGGAATCGCGATATCAGGTGCCTCAAGCAAGCCTGTCTACCTGGTGATTGAGAACGACAAGGTGGAGATCAAGGATGCTGCCGACCTCTGGGGCAAGGACACCTATGATACTACCGATGTCCTCAAAGAAAGACACGGTGCGAAAGTAGACGTGCTGGCGATTGGTCTCGCAGGGGAGAACCTAGTGAAGTTCGCCAACATAATGAACGGCAAGTGGGGCTCCATCAGTCGCTGCGGTGGTGGAGCAGTGATGGGTTCCAAGAAGCTGAAGGCCATCGCGGTCCGGGGCACAGGCAAAGTTGAACCGGCTTTGCCGGAGGAGTATGCCCAAGTACGCAAGACCGTGGCGAACAAGCTTAAGGAAAGCGAGGTCACTCTGTACCTTAAGGCCACCGGCACCAACTATGGTGCCGAGACGCACGCCCAGACCGGCGGCCTGCCAGGCAAGAACTTCACCGTGGGGGACAACGTCGCCATGGCCGACAAGGTGGGGGGAACCGCGCTGACCGAACAATACCTAACCAAGACCCACTCCTGTTTCACCTGTCCCATTAGCTGCAAGAGAACGGTCAAGGTCAAAGAAGGTCCCTATAAAATGGATGAGGGAGCCGGCCCACAGTATGAAACGGCTCAAGCCTTCGGAAGCCTGCTCATGAACGACAACCTGGCGTCCCTCTGCAAGCTAAATGAGACTGTCAACAAGTATGGCCTTGACAGCATTAGCTGCGGTGCCACCATTGCCTTCGCTATGGAGTGCTTTGAGAAGGGCCTTATTACCTCCAAAGACCTTGACGGTGGCCAGTTGAGATGGGGCAATGCTGATGACATTCTGGCGATGGTGGACAAGATCGCCAAATGCCAGGGCTTCGGGGATGTTCTGGCGGAGGGCAGCAGGCGGGCTGCTGACAAAATCGGCAAGAACGCCAAGGATTATGCGGTAGAGATCAAAGGTCTTGAGCTTCCTCTGGGAGACCCTCGAGCACTGCATGGCCTGGGACTGGCCTTTACTATTTCCAACCGTGGCGCCTGTCATGTTCAGAACATGATGCTGTATATCGAGATGGGTTGGATTACCTACCCCGAAATCGGACTGACCGGGGGCTACGATATGCAGGCAGACGAGGGCAAGGGCAAGCTGGCTGAGATGTGTGAAGGCGTGGCCAACCTAACCAATTGTGCGACACTGTGCCAATTTGCCATGATTTCCCTGAGCGTAGAGGATATCGTCGGGGCGCTAAGGGCTACCACAGGCTTTGACTATGACGTTAAGGAAATCATGGAGTGCGGCGAGCGCAACTGGATGCTCATAAGGGGTCTGAACAACCTCATGGGCGTTACAGCAGCAGACGATCGAATGCCGAAGCAGATCATGACCCCGCTCAAAGATGGTCCTGCCGCGGGCTCCGTGCCCAATATGGAGCTGATGCTGAAGGAGTACTATGAGGTGAGGGGTCTCGATGCTAACGGTCGCCCATTGAAAGAGAAGCTGAATAGCTTGGGGCTATCTGATCTCGCTGCCAAGCTTTATTGAGGCCCCTGATGCTGTTCGAAGGGACCTTCCCCTCTTTCACAGCGCGGTTCGTGGTTTTGAGGAAGGGCTGCCACCATAATTCCGGGCGAGACGCGGTGTCAGAGCCACGCCTGTGCTTATCAGTTGCATCCAGGCTGCCGAAGTTATAAAATTTATTTGAGGAGTGTAAGCAGTACTGCTAGTCTACGTGTCGGAGATGATAGATGAGTGTCAAGGTGAGGATCCCTCCGCTACTGAGGAAATACGCCAATCGGCAAGAACTATTGGACGCAACGGGACACAGCCCCATAGAGTGCGTTCATAACCTGGTGCTTCAATTTCCGAAGATGAGGCGATGGCTATATGACAAGCAGGGCGAGTTGCGACCTCAGGTTTTATTCTTTGTCAATGGGCAAAGGATTCACGCCAATGAGTTGACTAACCCGCTGAACGACGGGGATGAGGTCTTCATCTTCCTTGCCATTGGCGGGGGATGAGATAAGCTTTGTCTACAACTACCACCCCCAGTCTTGTTCCTTCCCTATTAAACTGTTTCTCCACGGCATCTGCGTTGTCCTGAGAATATCTTTTCTGCTCCCCCACCTCATTACGTCAGGGGCTAGCACCGCTATCCATACCGTGCCACCCTACCTCACATGGTGCTACCCCTTAAGAGTCGTCAGGAAACGGCGGAAGTGCAAAACAAGGACAAGCACCATACTCAGCGGCAGCTACGGGCCTTATTCTAAAATGGCCTGATTTATATCCATCGTTGTGTTACAATACGGTTCACAATGGGAGGAAGGGGGTGTATATGAGCAAGGACGAAAGGTATGATGTTGTGATCATAGGTGGGGGACCCAATGGGATGACGGTAGCGGCATATCTGGCCAGGTGCGGGCTAAGCGTCTGTGTGCTGGAGGAGAGGGTGGAGTGTGGCGGAGCCTGTGAAACCGTCGAGCCCATGCCCGGGGTACGCATCTATCCGCACGCCATGCTGATGTATGCGGCACCGGCTCCGGGCTTCGAGCAGCTCGAGCTACACAAGTACGGCTTCCGCATGTCCTGGAAGCCTGGGGATCCGATCGAGCAGGGAACCGCTGGTTCCCTCACCACCGAGGGAATCGTGCCACAGAGTGACCAGGACAAGATGGGCTGGGCCAAGCTGGGCGGCGTACTCGGTCAGCCTCCGTTCACCAAAGAACTGATGCGCGCCACGTTCTGGTGCCCACCGCACCCACCCGAAGTGGAGGTGACGGATGAGAATACGCCCTATATGCAGGTTTACAAGCAGCACCAGCCTGATGTCTGGACCCACGAGCTGCGCGAGTGGACCATGTTTGACCTCATGGACGAGCATTGTGGGACTGACCCCTTCAAGACAGTGATGGCGTTCGCGGCCTGGGCATCTGGGGCCGCCGCCCACTGGGAGGGCGTGGCCATCCCTGCTGCGCTCTGTGTCCATCTCCTCATTCTACCCAGCACGGGCAACTTGAGCATTCCCCGTGGCGGCCTGCATGGGTATTTCCACGCCATCCATCGCTGCGCGATAGCCCATGGAGCTGTGGTGCGCACCATATGTCCCGTCGATGAGATCATAGTCGACGACGGGCGTGCGGTGGGCGTTCGATTGAGGGAAACCGCCGCGATGGGCGGAAGGAAGGTCTGGGCGAACAAAGCGGTGATCTCAGCCATCGACCACCAGCAAACCTTCCTCAAGATGCTCGGACCCCAGCACCTGGATCCCAGCTTCGTACAGAAGGTAAAGGACATCAGCTTGAAGAATGGGACCCTCTACGTCACCACTTTCCTCACCAAGAAGCCTCTCCAGTGGAAACCTAAGTTCAAGGCGATGGAAGCGTTGGGGGTTGGGCCTAACAAGGTTCCCATGGGTGCCGTCTACCCCGCAGACTCGCGCGAGATCTACTATGAGAACGCAGCGGATGTGGATGGTCGGAAAGGGAATTTCACTGTGCCGCCGGAGCGGGCGATGTGGTTTCTGACCCCGTCACAGGCGTTCAACCCCACGGATTGCCAGGGCTATCATCCCAGGGGACACGTGTCGCCTGCTTTTGAGATGAACGTCACGTCACCAGACTATCACGTCGACGGAGAAGATGCGCAGGACAAGATCAAGGATGAGATGGACGCTTTCATGCGCCAGGCTTTCAGCCAAGCGCTGGACGGCCTCGACGAGGACAACATCATTCACCATTGGTCAGCAACCGGTCGTGAAGTCGAGTTTCGTAACACCGGTCTCATTGGCGGCACCTGGAGCGGCAGCCGCCACTGCAAAGACCAATTGTGGACCCAGCGTCCCATTCCTGAGCTCGCTCGCTACCGCACCCCTGTCGATGGACTCTATACCTGCCACCAGACAACGGGCCATCCTGGAGCGCTGTGCCTGATGGCCATCCCCTACAACCTGATGCACATCCTTATCGAGGATGGCATCGCTGAGCCGGGCGATTGGTGGTACCCATCACCCTGGTACATACCCCAGCAGGGCAAGATATCTGCGATACCCCGTTAATAGAGGAGGGCACTATGGCGATGGAAGATATTTTAGGGCATATGTTTGAGGAGTTTCCCGATGAAAGCGATTGGGACGTCGTTGTCATAGGGGCCGGGCCCAATGGGCTGATAGCAGCAGCCTATCTGGCCAAGGCCGGACTTAAGGTCGCTTTGGTGGAGGCTCGCTACGAGATCGGTGGTGGGCTTGCTACAGACGAAATCCTCTATCCCTGCTACTCCTCCAACCCGCATGTTGTCTATCATCTGATGGTTGACTACATGCCTGTGATCAGGGACTTCAATCTGGACGGGCCAGCACTTGTCTGGATCAAGCCCAATGCGCAGACCGGCATGGTGTTCGAGGATGGAAAGTCCCTGCTGCTGACACGCATGATAGAGGACACCAAGGACTCCATCAGCAAGTTCTCTTTCAAGGACGCCGTGGCCTTCGGCAAGGTGATGAGGAGCTGGCGTAGGATCGTGGACGAGATAGTGGCTCCAGCCACCTATGTACCTCCCATGTCACCCCTAGACATGAGCATAGCTTTGCAGCGCACTGAGGTGGGCAATGAGATGCTGGAGCTCATTGAGCGGAGTCCTCTGGAGATAATCACCGACACCTTTGAGAACGACCGCGTGCGTGCTCTGCTACTATACGTCAGTTGCATGTGGGGGCTCGATCCCAGGGAGACCGGCACAGGCTTCTTTGTTCCCCTCCTTCTTTGCCGGGGGATGAACAAGTGTTACTGCTACGGGGGTTCGCACAAATTCGCCAGCGCAATGGCACGGGAGATCGTCAGGGCCGGGGGGCTGATCCTGGAACATGCGCCGGTGAGCAATATCCTGATGGAGAACGGTCGGGTTGCCGGGGTTGAGCTCGCAGAGGGTCGTGCCCTGCGCAGCAAAGTGGTTATGTCAACTCTGGACCCCCACACCACCTTCCTTGACCTGGTTGGCGCGGAGAACCTGCCGACAACTCTAAAGGAGTTGATCGAGGGGTGGACATACGACAAGTGGAGCTACTACACGCTTCACGTTGCCTCCGAAGAGCCCCCGCACTATGCCTGCGACGACCCCTGGATCAACGAGTCCTTCATGACCATCTTCGGCATCGAGAGCACAGACCAGCTTCTGGCCCATTGGGATAATGTGGTGGCAGGCAAGGTAGGTGATAACTTCGGTGGGCATGCCACCTGTGAGAGCTTCTTCGATCCTCACCTGAGCGATAGGCCGGGCAAGAGTATTTCGTTCTTCCAGCTGCACGCTCCGTATGAAATTGAGGGAGGCTGGGAAAAGCGGGGTAAGGAGCTGGAGGAGGCAGCACTGGCCAAATGGCAGAAGGTGGCCCCAAACATGAAGCGGGAGAACATCATCACGACCACCTATGAGACACCTGAGGACATAGAGATCCGCTTCCCCAACATGCGCCGCGGCGCGATCAAGCACGGCGACTACAAGCCGATACAGCTATTCTGTTTCCGGCCCAACCAGGAATGCTCCAGCACGGCGACGCCTATCGAGGGCCTCTACGTATGTGGTGCATCCACCTATCCCGGTGGGCTGGTCCTCGGGGGCTCCGGCTATATCGGTGCGAATAGGGTGGCCGAGGACCTGAGTGTTACCAAGTGGTGGAAACCTACAAAAGAGATGGAGCAGTACATTAAGACGTACGTGGGATAGCCAAATCAGATACTTCAAACCGCTGGCCTTGGGCAGCGAGAGATGCTATTATATTGGATGCTTCAGACCGCTATAGCCTAGAGCGGACAAGAGGTGCTGTTTTGGCAAAAGAACAAGAAGGTGCCCTGAGCGGATACCGTGTCTTGGACCTCGCTGACAGCAAGGGGGCTTACTGTACCAAGCTGGTCGCCGATCTGGGCGCAGATGTGATCAAGATCGAGAGGCCGGAAGGTGATCCGGGCAGAGCCATGCCTCCATTCGTGGATGATGTGCCTCATCCCGAGAAGAGCCTCCATTTCCTCCACCGCAACGCCGGCAAGCGGGGGATAACCCTGAACCTGGATACCGAGGAAGGCCGGGATATCTTCAAGAAGCTGATCAAGACGGCCGATGTCCTGGTGGACAACTCGCCGCCGGACTATATGGCAAGCTTGGGCCTCGACTATCCGGCGCTGAGGGAGATAAACCCCGGGCTTATCATGGTCAGCATCACCGAATTCGGTCACTCAGGCCCCTACAAGAATCGCAAGGGCTCTAATCTCGTTGATTTTGCCATGAGCGGCGTGATGATCACCAGCGGCTACCCAGGAAAAGAGCCCTGCCTGCTGCCAGGGTCGCCGGCCTACGACGCAGCTTCAGTCCACGCCAACATAGCGATACTCGCCGCCCTCCTCATGCGCGCCACTACAGGGCAGGGGCAATACATTGACACATCGGTGCACGAGACCTCGCGTATGGGGCTCTATCCGTGGATAGTGCCAAACTATTCGTATGCCCTCAATCCTGATAGCCCGCCGCCGACTTCTGAGACACGCATGGGGGCCTCCATCTATCCCGTCTACCCCTGTAAAGATGGTCTGATTCGGGTAATAGCCCTGACCCCTCGGCAGTGGGATGCCCTGGTGCGGGTACTGGGCAGCCCCGAGGTACTCCTCATGGAAGAATGGCGGGGTTTCCTTTACCGGATCAGCAATGCCGATGACCTGTACGCTCTCATGCTGGAATTCACTGAGAAGTATACCATGATGGAGCTCTTCGAAGCGGGAAAACGAGAAGGCGTGCCCATCGCTCCCATATTAGATATAGAGGACTTTTATAATAGTCCCCATACTAAAGCCAGGGAATACTTTGTCGAGGTGAGCCATCCCCTGGCCGGCAAGGGTGATTATCCCGGGCCACCCTACAAGTGGACGGAGACACCACCTGGCATACAACGCCCTGCTCCCTGCCTCGGTGAACATAACACGGAGATCTATTGCGAGGAACTGGGCTTCTCAAAGGGTGATCTGGTGGCGCTCAGGGGTGCCCGAGTACTGTAAGCAAGGAGGGCTAGGTGCTGCCTCTGGAGGATATTAGGGTATTGAGCTTTGGCACTGGTGGTGTTGGCCCTGACTCCTGCAAGATTCTCGGGGAGCTAGGTGCTGATGTTATCAAGATAGAGTCGAAGGACAACCTCGATTTCATGAGGACTATCGGGCCAGATATCAATAATATTGCCGGGTTCAATGAGGCGAATCGGAGTAAGCGGAGCTTCAGCGTGAGCCTGAAGACCGAGAAGGGAAGAGAGCTTGTTGGCAAACTGATCAAGATGGCTGATATCCTGGTGGAGAACTTCCGCGGTGGCGTTATGAAGAGCCTAGGGTTCGACTATGAGAACGTGCGTAAGCTCAACCCCGAGATTATCTATGTCAGCAGCCAGGGTTTTGGCGGCGGTGGGCCCTTCAGTGACTTCCAGGCCTACGGCCCGATGCTCTCGGCTGCCTCTGGAATGCTCTCCATCTGGGCTCAGCCCGATGATCCCTATCCTGTGGGTTCCAACTCACCCTTGCCCGACCACATGGCCAGCAAGCATGTTGTCATAGCCGCACTGGCTGCCCTTGATTATAGGCGTCGGACGGGCAAGGGGCAGTTCATCGACATGGCTCAGACCGAGGTAGCTGTTAGCCTCATCGGCGAGCACCATCTAGACTATACCATGAATAAGCGGGTGGCGAAGCCAATGGGCAACCGAAGCCCTTACGCAGCTCCTCATGGCTGCTACGCCTGCAAGGGTGAAGATGAGTGGTGTGCGATTGCTGTGTTCACCGATGAGGAGTGGCGTGGCTTCTGTGATGCCATCGGTAACCCTGCATGGACCAAGGACCCCAAGTTTGCTGACCTACTGGGCAGACTGAAGAATGTTGACGAGCTGGACAGGATGATTGGAGAATGGACCGCAACTCTCGACGCCCATGAAGTTATGGAAGCATTGCAGGCTGCCGGGGTGGCAGCCGGCGTCGTTCAGCGAGCCACTGACACCCTTGCCGACCCGCAGCTTGAGTGGCTAGGCGCAATCATAGAACTGGATCACCCCGTGGCGGGGAAGAGGCTCTATCCAGGTGTACCCTTCAGGCTGTCTGGAGCTGCACCCCTGCAGAGCACGCGGGCTCCCCTTTTGGGTGAGCATACCGAGGAGATATGCCGCGACTTGCTGGGTATGTCGGAAGAGGAGATAAAGCGACTGATAGACGAAGACGTCCTGCACAATCCCGAAAGCGCTAAAGGGGCTGGTGGGGGGCTGTTCGGTTGAACTGGACCATTAAAGGAGGGTAGGAACAATGAAGGCAGCCATATGCTATGAGCCCAACACACCGCTAAGAGTAGAAGAGGTCACCCTCGATGAGCCTCAGACCAATGAAGTGCTGGTGAAGCTTGTGGCCACAGGAGTATGTCACAGCGATCTCCATTTCATCAAAGGCGAGATGCCTCAACCCATGCCTATCGTAATGGGACACGAGGGGGCAGGCATTGTTGAGAAGATCGGTCCTGGTGTAACCACACTCCAGCCTGGTGACCACGTTGTGATGATGGTATCATTTTCATGCGGCAAATGCCGTTTCTGCGTTGAGGGTCGGCCCACCAGGTGTGTGGAGAACCTGCCTATTATGTCGATGGCGACCCTGCCCGGTGGAGGGAAAAGGCTGCGCAGAGGCGATCAAGAACTGCACCACCTATTTGGCCTTGCCTGTTTCGCTGAATACGCTGTAGTGCACGAGCGTTCGGCGGTGAAGATCCGGGATGATGCCCCCTTTGAAGTGGTGTGCCTCCTGGGATGCGGCGTAGGCACTGGCATTGGTGCTGCGATCAATACGACTGGCATAAGGGCTGGCGAAAGCATAGTTATCTATGGCTGCGGCGGCGTGGGGCTGAGCGCCGTTATGGGGGCCAGGCTGGCCGGAGCGGGCATGCTCATAGCTGTTGATATATTGGATCGAAAGCTGGAAATGGCCAAGGAGCTTGGGGCTGACCACGTGATCAACGCGTCCCAGGAGGAGCCTGTGGCGAAGGTCTTGGAGCTAACCGGCGGGGGGGCAGATCATGCTCTTGAGTGCATTGGGAATGTGGATGTTATGTCCCAGGCCTTCGGCTCGATTCACAGCGGAGGAAAGTGCATCATAGTTGGAATGGCCCCTCTCGGTACCGCGCTCAATATCCAATCCTACGAGTTTCTCCTGGGCAAGACCATTATCGGCTGCGTGCAAGGTGACATTAAGGCCTCTGTTGACATTCCAAGATATGTTGACCTGTATATGGATGGGAAGCTGCCCATCGATAAGCAGATCACCAAGAGCTACAGCCTGGACGAAATCAATGAAGCTTTTGGGGCACTTGAAAGGGGAGATGTAATAAAGAGCGTAATTCGGTTTTAGCGTTGGCCTAGCAGGATGCAGAGAGCAGGATAAAGCGAATGTTCTAGAAGGGGGTTATGATGCCTGATGATACATTCGATGCGGTGATAGTTGGAGGAGGCAACAAAGCACTGTTTCTCGCCATGTACCTCGCTAAGTACGGGGGTATGAGTGTAGGCATGTTCGAGAGGAGGCATGAGCTCGGCGGCTGCCTATGCACCGAGGAGATTGCCGCCCCGGGTTTTCGCGGAAATGACCATGCCAACATAATACTCCCCTTCTACTGGACCCCACTTTACCGCGATTTCCCAGACTTCTGGGACTACGGCGCTAGGTGGGATCAGCATCTCTGTAGCCTTGGCTTCGTCTTCAGAGATCAGGAGACTGCCATAGCTATATACAGCGTCAAGCACGACCCAACCTGGGAGCGCACCGCGAAGGAGATCGCCAGATTCTCGGAGCGTGACGCTGAGAAATGGCTGAAGATCAAGGAGTTGGACAACAGCGACGAGTACCAGAGGATAACTATGGACCGTATCTTCGCTCCATCCGAATGGTTGATTCAACCGGAGTACATGGAAAGGCAGGTCGCTGTCTACCCTAAGCTGCTCGAGGCGGGCCTAGCCCCCGATGGCATGTTACTTCAGTCAAGCGCCTATCGAGCGGCCTTGGAGTACTTCGAAAGCCCCGAAATGCAGTCGTGCATACTGAGGTTGATCATATCCTGCGCCGTGGACATCAATGAGCCGGCCCAAGGGAGCATGGTGTCAGGCATGTCGGGTCAGGCCCCACTGATAGGCTTTTGCAGAGGGGGTACTCATCAGGCGGCCCACGCTGCGCACCAGATTCTAGTTCAGCTGGGATGCAAGTTCTTTACCCACACCGAGGTGGAGAAGGCCATCATCGAGAACGGAGCTGCAACCGGCATTCGACTCAAAGATGGCAGTGAGATCAAGGCGAGGAAGCTTGTAGCTGTATGCGGCCTGTCCCCGGAGCAGCTCTGCTTCGACATAATCGGGGAGGAATATATACCTGAGCAGTTGGCGAAGCGAGTGAGGCTGCTGGACAGGAGCTTCGGGTGTCTGATGTGGTATACGTTCGCAGTCCATGAGGCCCCCAAGTACAAGGCTGAAGCATTCAATCCTGACATACATGAGACCATGTGGCTCGGATTGCAGCCGGACCCAGACCCCATACATCTCGCCAGGGAGTGCCTGCGCGAAAAGTTGATGGAGTGGCCCCCCCTGGAGGATTACGCCCCCACTGTCGGCTGCCACAGCCTGGTTGACCCGTCCTATGCACCTCCGGGCAAGCATGTTATCCATAACGAGCAGCTTTCGCCGCCCGCGAGCGCCCATTCCGAGAGGGACTGGCTGCAGATAAAGAGACAGTACACTGAGAACCTGATGCATATCTGGGAGCAGTACGCCCCCAACATGACATGGGATAACGTTATCGGCGTCGACACCAACAGCCCCTACGACAACCTGCGCATGAAGAACCTCGCACCCAATGGCACCATGGCCGGAGTCGACCGCTCACCGTTCCAGGTGTTCGAGCACAGGCCTACGCCGGAGTTGGCCAACTATAGAACGCCTGTAAGCAACCTCTACGCCACGGGCGGCTGCTGGCATGTGGGGTCGAATGCCGGGGCATCTGAGTCCTACAACTGCTACAAGATCATTGCCACCGACATGGGGCTGGGCAAACCGTGGGAGGAGCAAGGCAAGGAAGAGCCAGATTCTTTGGTGCAGGAGCTGTGGAAAGTGAGAAGAAGAGTGCAGGCTTTGGCCCCGCCCAATTATTCGTATCGATGAGGCTAAAGCATAATAAGACAAAGGAGACAGAGAAGCACTTTAACTAGTCAAGATTGAGGTAGTGGTCTATGCCAATAGACAAGATAGTCGCTAGCTTCGATGAAGCTGTGGCCGACATAGAAGACGGGGCTGTGATCATGGTCGGCGGCTTCGGCACGGTAGTGAGCACCCCCAGCCTACTCCTGGAGGCCGTATACCGAAAGGGGGTCAAGAATCTCACCACGGTATCCAATACCAGTGGTTTCGGCTCCGATGTCTGGCGAATGCAGGGAGCACCATTCCCGGAGGATATGGACATCCTGGTCAGGAACGAGCGCATAAAGAAGGCCATCGTTTCTGCTCCGGTGAGCGCACTGTACGTAAACAATTTCGAGAAACTGCTGAGGGCAGGCAAAGTAGAGATAGAGATGGTGCCGCAGGGCACGCTGGCGGAGCGGGTAAGGGCAGCCAAGGCTGGGCTCGGCGGCGTTTACGTTCCTGTGGGAATCGGAACGGTAATAGAGGAGGGAAAGGAGAAGAAGGTCATCGACGGCCAAGAGTATCTACTGGAGCTTCCTATCAAGGCCGATTTCGCCCTGATACATGCCCACAAGGGAGACCGCTGGGGCAACCTGGTCTACAGAGGAACATCGAGGACCTTCAATCCCACCATGGCGGGGGCAGCTAAGGTAACCATTGCCGAGGTGGACGAGATAGTGGAGCTGGGGGAGCTTGATCCCGAGGCTATTGTCACACCCGGAGTATATGTTGATAGAGTAGTGGCACGGCCTAGGATAGCGCCTGCTGAAGAAGTAGAGATGACAGACGCCCAGGCGATTGAATCCAGGAGGAGGTACGAGGCCGAAATCGAGGATTCCATCAAAGCAGCCAAAGAGAGGGGTTTGCGCCATGAGTGACAATCTTCAGGGGAAGCAAAGGCTGGATAGGCAGATAATCGCCCTTCGGGTGGCCAAGGAGTTCAGAGATGGCGAAGTAGTGAACCTGGGAGCCGGGATTCCCATGCTGGCGTCAAACTTCATACCCGCGGGCAGAGAGGTTGTGTTTCACAGCGAGAATGGCGTTCTCGGCTTTGGTCAGGTAACGCTCCCCGGGGAAGGTGACCTGGACCTGGTTAATGCCGGGGGGCAGACTGTGCACCGGCAACCAGGGATGAGCTTCTTCGGCCATGACGAGTCCTTTGCCATGATAAGAGGAGGACATATTGACATCAGTGTGATGGGAGCATATCAGGTCTCAGAGAAGGGTGATCTGGCCAATTATATGATACCGGAGAGACAAGTCGGTACCATTGGCGGCGCCATGGACCTTGCCTTTGGAGCCAAGAGGCTTATTATTGCGATGAACCACACCACCAAAGAAGGTGAGCCCAGGATAGTAAAGAAGTGCAGCTACCTAATTACGGCACCCAACTGTGTTGATCTCATCGTAACCGACATCGCCGTCATCGAGGTGACTGACCGCGGGCTAGTTCTCAAGGAGGTGGCCCCAGGATGGACGCCTGAAGAGGTGCAGAGCCTGACCGAGCCCACGCTTATTGTCGACCCCGACTGCCATGATATAGAGCTGATGTGAGGAATCGAAATACCGGCTTCTGCCGATTGTTGCGGTGAAGCATTGATAGACACGTGGTATTGCACGTTCGGAGATTACCGAGGCAGAACCCAGCTAGCAAAAGGAGGCCAAAAATGGCGAAGGAATACGATGTGATCATCATAGGCAGCGGCCCGAATGGGTTGGAGATAGGCGCCTACCTGAGCAAAGCGGGACAGAAGGTCTTGCTGCTGGAGAAGAGGTACGAAGCGGGAGGCGGCCTGGCCACCGAACAGATAACCCTCCCTGACTACTTCCACAATACACACGCGATATTCCACATGATGGTGGATTACGCGCCCATTTACCAGGACCTCAAGCTGGAGGAGCAATACGACGTCAGGCATATCGTTCCTGAGCTTCAGTGGGCGATGCCTCTGCCCGACGGCAAGTGCATCTGCGTTTACACGGATGTGGAGAAAACATGCGCTTCGATAGCCAAGTTCTCCCAGAAGGACGCTGATGCCTATCGCGATATGTACCACGAGTGCGCCGAGTTGATGAAAGCCATTATCGGCCCCCAAACCTACGTCAAGCCAGAGCCTTTCCCACTTGCAGCAGCCAGGATGGACCAGACAGAGTTGGGCAGGAAGGTGACAGAGTTATCAGAGAAAACCCCTGACGACTTTATCAAGGACACGTTTGAAAACGACCACGTAAGAACCCTGATGCTTTACGCATGCTGTCACTGGGGCCTGGACTACAGTCAGTCGGGAGTCGGGTACCTTATTCCCCTGTACTTCAACCGAATGTCCAATTACCGGCTGACAGCGGGAGGGTCCCACAGGGTTTCTAATGCCCTGCTCAAAGCCATCTTCGAGAATCAGGGGCAGATAAGGACCAGCGCCCAGATCAAGCGGATCATTGTCGAGAACGGGACCGCCAAGGGGGTGGAACTCGACGACGGCACTCAGTTCATGGCCAACAAGGCGGTGGTCAGCACCATCGATATACATCAGACGTTCCTGAAGTACGTTGGTGAGGACAAGTTGGAAGAAGACTTCGTCGCCATGGTCAAGGCCTGGCAGTGGGAGAAATGGAGCCTGTGCGACCTGCACCTGGCCCTGGAGGAACCGCCGCACTTCAAGGCAGCCGAGTCCAATCCGGATGTCGATAAGGCATTTATATATGTCCTGGGTTACGAAAGCTGCGACGAGCTGAGAAAGCAGTGGGACATGATGGCTACAGGGGAGCTGCCAGAGAAGGCGGGTTACATTGCCTGTTTCCCCAGCGTTCACGATCCCTACCAGGCCCCTCCAGGGAGGGCTTCCGGCGTCCTCTCGCAAATGGCTCCCTTCGAACTCAAGGACGGCGGCTCGGAGAAATGGTTGCGTTTCAAGTTCAGGGAGCAGATTGCTGATTACCAGCTGGCCACCCTGGAGAAGTATGCTCCTAATATCACCAAAGAGAAGGTGCTGTGGTGGAACATAACTACCCCTGCTGACATCCAAAACAAGTTCGCCAACATGGTTAGGGGCTCTTACAAGCAGGGGCAGTATCATCCTCTCCAGATGGGATACCTGAGGCCCAACCAGGAGTGTTCCCACAACGTGACACCGATCAAGAACCTTCTCGTGGGGGGAGCAGGCGTCTGGCCCGGTGGCTGTGTAATCTGGGGCCCCGGCTATGTCTGTGCCAACACTGTAGCTGAGGAATGTGGCATAGAGAAATGGTGGAAAGAGCCGGAGATCGTCACCAAAGCCCGCGAGAAAGGCTACATACCCTGAAACAGCGACTGGTGCGCGCAAAAAAGGGTTGCACATAATACACTGAAGGGAGTCGGCTGAATATGATTTTCAGGTCAACGGGGCTGGGAAAGACTGAGCTGACAGGAAAGGTTAACGATCTACAGCGTCAAGGTGACTACCTGGTTATGTTCGTAGATATCACTGACCCTGTCAAGTGGAGGGTCCGAGCAGCTTTTAACTTCAGAGACCTGGCGACGATCATAGGGAAAATGGCCAAAGCTGCTGTTATTTCCTTCGTATTCTCGCCCAAACAATGGCGCAACAAGGAGCCCAAGCATCCCGGAGACTTCTAGCTCCGTTTCCTATTTCCGAGGAGAAGAATGACGGTCAGATCTGAATATGATGTTGTCGTGGTAGGAGCCGGGTTCGGTGGCAGCTCCTGTGCCGCCCTGCTGGCAAAGCGAGGGCTCAAGGTGCTGCTCCTGGAGAAGAATGCCAAGGCTGGCGGCAAGGCAATGGCCATCTCCAAGAAAGGGTTCACCTATACGGCTTGGGTAGTTATCACTGCCCCTATCCAGGGAAACATGTTTGAGGTCGTCCTGAAGGAACTGGGGATGGAGAACAGGGTCGAGTTGGTGACCCCGGACCCGAAAGGCGGGGCAATATACAAGGACTCCAAGGGAAAGTATGTTCCCATGCCCGAGATGCCGCCGGACTCTGTCATGGACCCGAATTTGATCTTCGACTGGCTGGAGGTGAAGGAAGAGGAAAGGGGAGATGCCCTCAGCGTTCTGACGGAAATAACGATGATGAGCCCTCAGGCTATCGACGCCCTGGACGATATCAGCTTCGCTGAGTTACTCAGGCGCTACAAGTTGCCCAAATCAGTGTATGGCTATCTTATCAGCGGCATAGCCGACCCCTGCTTTGTCGCTCCCGTGGACGCCGTAGCTGCCTCGGAGGCGATCAAAACCCTGCAGATGATCTTCCTCCGCAGTGGTGGGCTTTTCTGCAAGGGCGGCATCGGCCGCGTGGCTGAGGCCTTTGCGGACGCGGTAACGTCAAACGGTGGCAAGGTAATAATGCGAGCCAGGGTGGAGAAGATCACCGTTGACCATGGTAAGGTCACCGGCGTTGTCACCGACAAAGGAAGTTTTAGGGCTCCCATTGTGGTAAGCAACGCCGGCATTCAGCCCACCGTCCTCAAGATGGTGGGCGAAGAGCATTTCGACCGATCTTATGTAAACTACGTGAAGGACCTGATCCCATCCTGGGGACTGCCGGGTGCCCGCTACTTCCTAAACAAGGAGATTGTCAAAGCCCCCTTTGGCACTATATTCTCTGCTGACAGTTACTGGACCATGGAGCGCTTTGTCAAGGCCAAGGCAGGCAATATGCCCCAGGACATAGGTGTCTTGTATGAAGTACCCTCAAACTACGACCTGAATGCTGCACCAAAAGGCAAACAAATCGTCCTGGCAGCGGTATGCGGTCCTTCCGAACCGCAGATGACAGCTAAAGAGAACAAGCTATGGTGGGACAAGATTGACGAAATCATATTCAAGGTTTTCCCTGATCTGCCAAAGCACATCGAATCTAAGGAGTACTATTCCGCACGCGACGTCTCGGCCCTCACCCGCGATCAGGTGCTGCCAGGCCAGGGCGGCGAATGCATCGGCCTGGGTCAGGTAGTGGGGCAGGGTGGAGGTCGTAAACCATCGGTCAAGGCCCCGGTGCAGGGACTCTTCTATGTGGGCTGTGATGCCGGTGGCTACGGAGTCGGCACCCAACAGGCAGTGGAGTCCGGTATCAACGTAGCCAACGTAGTGCAGAGGTACCATCTCATGCACCAAGCAATGAAAGGGCCGTAGGGGACCGGCACCAGGCAGAAGGCACAAATGAGGTAAAGGAGGAGGAAAATGGCAAAAGGAGCATACGACGCCATTGTAGTTGGGGCTGGGTTCGGCGGCAGCTCCTGTGCCGCCCTGCTGGCAAAGCGAGGGCTCAAGGTGCTGCTCCTGGATAAGAATGCCAAGGCTGGCGGCAAGGCGATGGCCATCTCTAAGAAAGGGTTCACCTATACGGCCTGGGTGGTTATCGTTGCCCCCGTCATGGGAAATGTGCTTGAAGTTGTCCTGAAGGAGCTGGGGATGGAGGACAAGGTGAAGCTGGTATCTCCTGGAAGCCCTGATAGTCTACATAAATCTCACTCAGGAAAGTACGTGCGCATGCCCCAGAGGCCAGACGGACAGATGGACCCCAATGCGCTTTTCGATTGGCTGGAGGTAAAGCAAGCAGACAGGGAGGAGGCCCTGAGGTTTTTTACAGAACTGACTACGATGAGCCCGCAAGATATCGACACTCTACACGACACCAGCTTTCGGGAGTGGATCGACCGCTACAATATACCCAAGTCGGTATATGGCTTTTTCATTAGCCTGATGTGCGACGGCATGTTTATGGTCCCTGTAGACGCCTTGGCTGCCTCAGAGGCAGTGAGAACAGTTCAAGACATGATCCTTCGCGGTGGCGGGCTTTTCTGTGAGGGTGGCATCGGCCGTGTAGCCGAGACTTACGCCGAGGCTGTGGAAGCAAACGGCGGTAAGGTGATCATGCGAGCCAGGGTAGAGAAGATCACCGTAGACCAGGGCAAAGTCACTGGCGTGGTCACCGACAAGGGTACCTTCCACGCTCCCATCGTGGTGAGCAACGCCGGCATTCAGCCCACGGTGCTAAAACTGGTGGGCGAAGAGCACTTCGACAAGGGCTATGTGAACTATGTAAAGGAGATGGTCCCGTCGTTGGGAGCCATCGGCACTCGCTATTTCCTGAGCAAGAAGATGACCGATGCTCCATTTGGTGTGATATTCTCCGATGATACTGCTTGGAGTCTGGAGCGCTTCCTCAAGGCCAAGTCAGGCGATACACCCAAGGAGTGGGTCGTCTACTATGAAGTCCCGTCCAACTACGACCCTAATGCCGCGCCACCGGGCAAGCAGATGCTCATGACGCTGTTTTGGTGTCCCGCTGACCCTCAGATGACGCAAAAAGACAAGAAGGCATGGTCGGACAGAGGTGAGGAAATCCTGTTCAAAGTCTTCCCGGATATGCCAAAGTACATCGAGTTCAAAGAGACCTACTCTCCGCGCGACGTCTGCAACCTTACTCGTGATCAGGTGCTGCCAGGCCAGGGCGGAGAGACTATCGGATTAGGTCAGGTGATAGGCCAAGCTGGCGCCTATAAGCCATCGGCCAAAGCGCCGATCCAAGGACTGTTCTATGTGGGTACTGACGCCGGCGGCTATGGAGTCGGGGTTCATCAAGCAACAGACTCCGGGATGAACGTTGCCGACATGGTGCTCCGGTACCACCTCATGCACCAAACCATGCAATAGACATATGAGAGATAGCCACTATATGAAGGGCCTGGCTGCCGAATCTGAGGGTTCCGTGGTATTGCGGAAGGCCGTAGCCCCCTGGCCAGGTCTACGAGAGGTCACTGCAATATCACCAAGCCGCTCTAATCTGTGGAGTTATTCCATCAGTGGTACAGGAAGGAGGGATGTATGGCCGAGAGAGTAGGTGTTGTGGCGGTAGGGCAGACAAAGTACCACCCGGATAGGGGTGATGTAAATGAAGGGGAACTGGCCTATGAGGCAATAGCGCAAGTTCTGCAGGCGACAGGACTCACTTTGTCCGACATCGACTCTGCTGTCACTTGCTCCCAGGATTTCTGGGACGGCAGGACAATATCGAGCATGAATATCCAGCACGTTGTGGGCGCGCATCTGGGGCATGAGGACAAAGTGGCTGAGGATGGGATCAACGCCGTCTACTGTGCTATGGGCCAGATTCTCTCACGCCATCAGGATATCGTCCTGGTGGCAGCACATACAAAGGAGTCTCAGGCTGACAAAAGCCTGATCGAAAACGCCGCATTTGACGCTATTCTGATGAGACAATTGGGCTTGGACTTTCTCTCAGCCGCCGCTATGCAGGCCAAACGATACATGTACAAGTATGGCATATCGGCAGAGCAATGCGCCGCAGTGGCAGTCAAGAACCGCGGCAATGCCAAGAATAACCCGTTTGCGCAGGAGCCCCTGGATATAACAGTGGAGGATGTCCTAGGCTCCAAGGTATTGTCATCTCCCATCAGGCTTCTGGACACCAAGCCGACGTCAGATGGCGCCTGCGCCCTGATTCTGGCTCCTGAGGAAAAAGCCAAGAAGCTCACAAAGAAGCCAGTATGGATCTTGGGAGCTTCAAACTGCTATGAGACACACTACCTGGGAGATAGGGATTTGGCCGACTGTGACGCCCTGGTGAAAGCCGCCAAGAAGGCCTACAGCATGGCGGGCATCAACAATCCCTTGAAGGAGATAGATGTCGCCGAGATATCAGAGGAATACACCTACCAAGAACTTCTGTGGATGGAGGGGCTTGGTTTCTGCGAACGAGGCGAGGGGGGCAGGCTTATCGACCGCGGTGTGACCAGGATAAAGGGCAAACTCCCTGTGAATCCCTCGGGTGGAGTTCTTTCCGGAAATCCAGTTGGTGTTGCTGGAATGATTCGCGTAGCTGAGGCAGTGCTGCAGCTACGCGGCGAGGCAGGCGACAGACAGGTAAAGGGAACCCAGGTGGCACTGGCCCACGGTGTCACGGGGATCTGCGGACAGCACCAATGTGTAATGATCCTGGGCAACAGGTAGTTGGAGGTAGGACATGCCTAATAGAGTAGCGATAGTAGGAATCGGACAGACATACCATACGACCAGGCGGCCCGACGTTAACCAGGCCGAGATGGTCGCCGAGGCAGTGAGGGCGGCCCTGGCAGATGCCCAGTTAAGTATCAAAGACATCGAGGCGGTGTTCTCCGCCAACATGGAGACTTTCGAAGGGATATTTCTCCCCGACCACGGGATGGCTGCTGAAATCGGAGCCTTCGACAAGCCAGGTTTCAAAGTAAATACCGGCGGTACAACCGGTGGTTCAGTCGTCGTAGAGGGGTTCTATATGGTCTCCTCAGGCCTCTACGACGTAGCTATGGTCGTCGGCTTTGAAAAGCAGGATTGTGGCGATACGACCGCCGCCATCAGCGCTGCCGCCACTCCACTGGGGGGGAAAGGCGCAACGACAGGTGCCATAGGAGAGTTCGCCAAGCAGGCACTGTCCTATATGGAGACATCGGGGGCTAAAGAAGAGCATGCAGCCATGGTCCGGCTGAAAGCAGACCGGAATGCCTGTAGAAACCCCTACGCCCATCTGAAGCTTGGGCTTAAGAGTGTGGACGAGGTGCTGCAGTCACCATATCTGGTATGGCCGTTAAGAATATTAGACTTCTGTCCCCAATCCTGCGGTGCTTGCGCGCTCATCTTAGTAAGCGAGAGTAAGGCAAAGAAGCTCACCAAGAAGCCAGTCTGGATCGCTGACGTTGAAGTCGTGCATCAGGAACCTTTCCGCGCCGGGGTTTTTGGCGACCCTACCGGTAAGGAAACATATACCCAGCATGTCGCCTGTGAAAGGCTCTACAAGAGAAACGGTATAACCAACGTCCGCAAGGACATCGATATGGCTGAGATCTATGAGCCTTCAAACTGGGAGGAGATGAATCTCTGCGAGCATTTCCACTTCTGTGGAATGGGTGAGGGATGGAAGCTGATAGAGAAGGGAATAACCACGATTGAGGGAGAGTTCCCCGTGAACTGCTCCGGCGGCGTGCTAGCCACAAATCCCATTGGAGCAACACCTGTCATTCGCGTTGCCGAAGCTGCTCTGCAGATCCGGGGAGATGCCGGCGAGCACCAGGCCACCAAGGCCATAAAGACGGCTCTGGCCAGTGCTCTCGGCGGGCCTAACTGGACCGTACTAGTTCTACTCAAGAGGTCGTTATAGGAGGCAACAAGATGGCGAAAGCATCCCCTAAGAAGAAGGCGAAGGAGAAAGAGCCGGAGTACATTAATGTGAAGTTCGATATGCCTCGCCATTACAACTGGTCCACGGGCAAGCACCTGGGGCATTTCTACGCAGAGGCGAAGGAAAACAAGAGGATCGTGGGCAACCGGTGCCCTCAGTGCAAGGAGATCTGGGTGCCGCCAACCGTGGTCTGCCCCAAGTGCAAGGTCGAAATGGGTTGGGACTTGGTGGAGCTGCCCCAAACAGGCACTGTCTATCAGTATACCTATCTTGTCATGCCTCTATGGGACCCCCACTATGGCGAGAAGTGGGCGAATCCCTATCCCAGCGCCATCATTCTCCTGGACAATGGCGTCTTCTACCGGCACCGGCTTGAGGAGACGGACAAGGACAAGCTGAAGGTGGGAACGCGGGTACAGGCGGTCTGGAAAGAAGATTATGAGGAGCGGGGCCAGGGTCCGGCAGATATGCTGTACTTCAAAGAGATCGGGAAGTAGGAGGTCGTGAGATGTCGACAGTAACCGAGAAGCTGGAAGGAATGGATGTCTGGATCTATCATGGGCAGATATATATCCCGAATAGGTATTCAGCCGGCGCTGTGGGAAGCCGGTTTCTCATTGAAATGAGAGACAAGAAGAGAATCATGGGTACGAGATGCCCTACCTGCAATCGCGTTTATGTCCCGGCCAGGTCTATCTGCAAAGACTGTTTTGGGCAACTCGATGAGTGGGTTGAGGTGAGCGACAGGGGCACAGTGCTTACCTATACTGTTTGCAACCAGCCGAATCCTGTCCAGCCGATGGAGACACCTCTGGTATACGGGATAATTCAACTAGATGGAGCTGACACGGGATTTGTTCATATGCTGGGCGAGGTCGATCCGGAACAATTGAGGATTGGCATGAGGGTTCAGGCAGTATTCAAGGAACAGCGTGAAGCCAGTATCCTGGATATTAAATACTTCAAACCGCTGGCGTAGTGCCTGCAAGGCAAGAATTTCCGCAGGCGAAGAAGCTGCCCCATCCCACGGCACGTGGACCAGATACGGAGTAACAAAATGGAATTTGCGCTGACACCCGAGCAGGAACAGTTTGCCAAGGAGTTTCGCAATTACCTAGAAAGTCACATGCCCTCCGAGGTTAGGGCCGAGATCGAGACGGGAAGCGGCATGGGGAGATCGCCTGCCTACAAGGAATTCATCCGCCAGATGGGGAGCGATGGCTGGCTGGGAATAGGCTGGCCCAAGGAGTATGGCGGTCAGGGCCGGACGCCAATGGAGCAGCACATCTTCTACGAGATTGTGGCCTATGAGAGGATCATGCTCCCATTGATGGCCTTGAACGCAGTAGGGCCCGCGGTGATGCGCTTTGGCACCGAGGAGATGAAAAGGGAGATTCTGCCCCCCATTCTGAGAGGGGAAGTGGAAGTTGCTATTGGATATACCGAGCCCGAGGCTGGCACCGATCTAGCCTCGCTCAAGACTACCGCCGTTAAGGATGGCGATGATTACATTATCAACGGCCAGAAGGTCTTCACCAGCTGCGCGGACTATGCCGACTATCTTTGGATTGCCGCCAGGACGGATCCGAATGCTCCAAAGAAACACCATGGAATCTCAGTATTCCTGCTTCCGATGAATACCCCGGGCATCACCATCCAGCCCATGTACCTCCTGGGCGGGGAGAGAAACAATGCCACTTTCTACGACAACGTAAGGGTGCCCAAGAGCTGTCTCGTTGGCGAGGAGAACAAAGGCTGGAAATACATCACCACCCAGCTGGACTTCGAACGCATAGCACTCAATCCCTCGTCGCCGCTGCGACGGAACATTGACGACACGATCCGATGGGCTAAGGAGACCAAAGTCGACGGGGCACCGGTCATAGAACGGCCCTGGGTCAGGACCAAGCTTGCCGAGCTGACAGTGGATGTGGAAGTTCTCAAGATGATCAATTACTACTTGGCCTGGCTGATAACCAAGGGGGTTGTGCCCTATGCCGAAGCCTCAATGGTCAAGGTGTTCGGGGCGGAGCTGCATCAGCGGGTGAACCACTCTTTGTTGGAGATAATGGGGCAGTTCGGGCAATTGCAAACAGGCTCCAAGTGGGCCCCACTCAAGGGTAGAATGGAGCGGGCTTTGAGGAGTGATGTAATCTTGACTTTCGGCGGCGGGGCCAGTGAGGTTCAAAGGAACATCATAGCCATGGCTGGCTTGGGGATGCCCCGGTCTATGTAACACCATCCTGAGATACTCGATGATTTGGAGGTCAATTCAAATGAGTCAAGGCGTGTATGAAAAGGTACTGGCGATGGTGGAGGAAGAGGCTGGACCCTTCGAGGCTATGGATGAAGTGAATAAGCCGATGATCAGGCACTGGTGCGAAGCGATGCAGGATGGCAACCCGCTCTACACTGACGAAGAATACGCCAAGAAAAGCAAGTACGGTGGCATCATTGCCCCTTCTCAGATGGTGCAGGCTTTTTGTATGGCTCCCCTGTGGCCCAAGAGAGAGAGGCGCGATCCGCTGGGAAAGGCCGTGCAGATGATGATGGATGCCGGCTACAGCGGCGTGGTAGCCACAACCACTTCGCAGGAGTACTTCCAGCCGTTGCGGTTGGGGGACCAGCTAAGCTTCACGATAAAGTTCGTCAGTGTATCGGCTGAGAAGACCACACGCCTTGGAACAGGGCATTTCTTGACCTCCGAGTACACTTACAGGAATCAAAACAATGAAGTGGTCTGTATCCAGCCCTTCACGGTGCTGATGTTCAAGCCGCAAGTACAGGAGCCAGAAGAAAGGGGCTAGATATGACTGTGAAGTCAATTTGCTGGGACGATGTCGAGGAAGGCGACGAGCTTCCCGTACAGACGCGTGAGATTACGGCCACCACTATTGTCTCTACAGCCATCGCCAGCCGGGACTTCCAGGACGTGCACCACGATTACGCGACTGCCCGGAGTAAGGGCGTCAAGGACATATTCCTTAACATACTGAGCACAGGCGGATTTGTGGGCAAATATCTGACCGACTGGAGTGGCCCGGAGGGAGAACTCAAGAAGATAACAATTAAGCTGGGGGCTACCGTTTTTCCTGGGGACACCCTCACCAGCACTGGCAAGATAACCAAGAAATACACCGAGGGAGATCAGCATCTGGTAGACGTCGACTTCAATCTCTCGGTGGCTATGGGGCCGCATGCGTGGGGAACCGCTACCATGGCTTTGCCCACTGAGGGCTAAGGAGGCATGTATATGTTCGACCAGTACCTCGCCAGAAGATACAGGACAACGGTAAGACCGAGAGTCGAGGACTACAAGATCAAGAACAATGTTGCCATTGCAGGCATAGGGGCAATCGAGTTCTCCAAGGATTCCGGGAGAAGCGAGTGTCAGATGGCCTGTGAAGCCATAAAGGACGCAGTTGAGGATGCAGGGTTGAACATAGAAGACATCGACGGCTTGGTTAAGTTCGCCATGGACTACACCGATGAGATGCACATTGTCAGCGCTCTGGGTATCCCCAACTTGAATTACTTCGGTGAGTGCGGCTGGGGCGGTGGGGCTTCCTGCGCCACAATCGTGCATGCAGCAACGGCAATAGCCACAGGTGCAGCCGCCTATGTTGTCTGCTACCGGGCTATGAACGAGCGCTCGGGGCGTCGCTATGGCCGCGTGCCAGGGGTCGAGCAAGTCATGATTTCCCCCAATAACCACTTCGGCTCTCTCATGCCCTACGGCTTCGCGACCCCGCCATCCTGGGTAGCTATGTTCACCACCAGGTATATGCACGAGTTCGGAGCTACCAGTGAGCAGCTGGGATGGGTCTCCATCGTTTGCAGAGAATATGCTTGCAGGAACCCGAGGGCAATGTTCTACGGCAGGCCATTGACAATGGAAGACTATCGCAATGCCAGGATGATTGTGGAACCTCTCCGCCTGTTCGACTGCTGCATAGATACCGATGGCGCAGTGGCAATAATCGTAACGAGCACCGAAAGGGCCAAAGACCTCAAGCAGACGCCCGCCATTATCTTGGGCGCGACGCAGGGTATAGCCACCCAAGGTGAACTGATGACAAGCCTCTACCGCCCCCGAATCTCCGGCATCCCAGAATCATGGTATGCAGCCGAGGAGCTGTGGCGGGTATCGGGGGTATCACCCCAGGACATTGATGTAGCGCAGTTCTACGATGCCTTTACCCCCCTGATTCCCATGCAGCTAGAGGAGTACGGTTTCTGCGGTGTTGGCGAAGGGGCAGCCTTCTGTGAGGGCGGCGACCGCATCAGGTTGGGCGGTGATATTCCCTGCAACACCTCGGGCGGTCACCTGTCGGAGGCTTACATCCATGGCATGAATCTGATTTCAGAGGGAGTGCGACAGATAAGGGGCACCTCCACGTCCCAGGTAGAAGACGCTGAACTGAGTCTCGTAACAGGAGGGCTGGGTGTCCCCACCAGCGCCATCCTTCTGAGGAGGTAAAAGATGGTTATGGAATACATTCCGGGAATTCCATTGCTGCGCCCCCATGTCGATTTGGACAACCAGGGATTCTGGGAAGCAGTAAAGCAGCACAGGCTTGTTTTCCAAAAATGCAAAGACTGCGGCTTGCTCGTGCACCGGCCACGGCCAATGTGCCCCAGGTGCAACTCCATGGAGAGAGAGTGGGTCCCTTCCACAGGTAAGGGGGTAGTATACAGCTGGGTCAACTTTGTCTACGCCAATGCGGCATACCCAGGGATAAAGGTTCCCTATACTGTGGTGGTCGTGGAGATGGTGGACGGGGTGCGAATAATCAGCAATCTGTACGATGTAAAGCCGGAGGAAGTATACGTGGGGATGCCTGTGGAAGTGGTCTTCGATGATATAGCCGACGACTTGACCCTTCCCAAGTTCAAGAGAAGAGAGGTTTAACCGAGGTGAGGGTACTGCAATGAATAGCATCAAGAACAAGGCGGCCATTGTTGGTATCGGGACCACCGGCTTCTCCAAGGATTCCCAGCGCACCGAGCTTTACCTGGCCTGCCAGTGTATAAAAGCCGCCCTGGATGACGCCGGATTGACGCCGGAGGATGTCGATGGCCTGGTGAAGCAGACCGATGATGCCACAGATGAGCATGCCGTTACCAGCTCAATGGGAATGGGCAATCTGACCTATTTCGGCGAGTGCCGGTGGGGAGCAGCGCCCAGCGCGATGATCATGCGTGCCGCCATGGGAGTGGCTGCGGGAGTAGCCGACTACATCGTCGTTTACAGAGCCGTAAACGGATCGTCCAAAAGGCGGATGATGGCTAGCATGCGCGGATCAGGGCAGATGTCCACATCCGATTCACTACAGTGGACCTTCCATGCCCCTTTCGGCCACATGTCGGACGCAGGACGGGTTGCCATGATAGTGCGCAGGTATATGCATGAGTTCGGGGTGAACAGCGACCAGTTCGGTTGGGTGCCTGTAGTCTGCAGGGAACACGGCGCGAGAAACCCTAACGGCATGTTCTACGAGAAGCCGGTAACCTTCGAAGACTACCTGAAATCCAAGATAGTCGTCGAGCCGCTTCGGCGTATGGATTACTACGAGGAAGCTGACAGCGCGGCCGCCTTGGTCGTCACTACGACAGAGAGGGCCAAGGACCTGAAGCAGAAGCCAGTATACGTGCTCGGTGCCGCTCAGAACATGGTACTCGAAACCGAGGAGTTGACGAGCTACTACCGTCCGTCAATCTCCAGTCTCCCTGAAATGGGCAAGATGGGTGAGAAGATTCTTGCCATGGCAGGTGTCACCCCCAGGGACATAAAATGTGTTCAACTCGATGATTCGTATGGTCCCTTTGTTCCCCTGCAACTGGAGGAACTGGGCTTCTGCGATCGGGGTGAAGGTGTGGCCTTCTGTAACAAGGGAGACCGCATCAGGTTGGGGGGTGAGCTACCCCTGAACACCTCTGGTGGTTCCCTCGGCGAGGGCTACATACACGGGATGAACCACGTTATCGAAGCGGTGCGACAGATAAGGGGCACGTCCACAGCACAGGTAAAGGATGCCGATCTTGTGTTGGTTGCCTCCGGGGCAGGTGGTCCAGCGAGTGGTCTTATTCTAGGAGGAAGCAGATGAGCATGCAGTATGACACGGGACACCCTGTGCCGATGCCCCCCATCCTCTGGGACAATATGGGTTTTTGGGAAGGGATCAAGAGGCACGAACTGGTTTTCCAGAAATGCAAGGAATGTGGCACCTGGCTCCATCCACCAAGACCGGTTTGCCCTAATTGCCGTTCCTTCGAAAAAGAGTGGGTGCCGTCCACGGGCAAAGGGACCATCCACAGTTGGGTCACCTATCTGGAGTCACCGCATCCCAGTTTCAAGGTGCCCTATTCCGTTGTGCTGGTGGAACTGGACGAGGGAGTGAGACTGGTCAGCAATATGGTTGATATAAAGCCTGAAGAAATATCTATCGGGATGCCGGTCGAGGTGGTCTTCGACGATATAGCCGAAGGCCTAACCCTTCCTAAGTTCAGAAAGGTGGGCTAGACATGGACTTCGCCCTTAGTGAAGAGCAGGAGATGCTGCAGAAGTCAGCGCGCGATTTCCTCAGCGCTGAATGCCCAAAATCGCTGGTGAGGGAGATCGAGGCCGGTGACTTGGGCTATTCCCCTGAACTATGGAAGAGGATGGCAGCGCTGGGATGGATGGGCCTAGCACTGCCAGAAGAGTATGGCGGAGCTGAGTTCAGCCTGCTCGACCTGGCGGTGCTCTTCGAGGAGTTTGGGCGCGCGGCTATGCCTGGCCCCATGTTTAGCACCACGGTTGGAGCATTGGCTGTTCTGGAATTTGGAACGGAGGAGCAAAAAAGGACGCTGCTGCCGAAGGTAGCGACCGGCGAACTCATAGTGACGATGGCGATGGCAGAGCCAGAGGTAAACGAGGATCCGAGGTTCATCACCACCCGTGCCGAGTCACGGGATGGCGGGTATGTGATCACCGGCTCCAAGCTATTCGTTCCTTACGCTCACATCGCCGACTACATGCTCGTGGTGGCGAGAACAGAGGGGGCCTCCGGCGATGATAAGGGCCTTACCGTATTTATAGTTGACGCCAAGGCTGCGGGCATCAACCTCACCCCTCTGATCACGATCGCCGCCGACAAACAGTTTGAGGTGGTGTTCGACAAGGTCTCTGTTTCAGACAGTGACATCCTTGGAAGCCGACACAAGGGGTTGCCCCTGGTCCAAGCCGTTCTCAGAAAGGCCACCGCGATTCAATGTGCGGTGATGGTCGGCGGGGCACAGCAAGAGCTGGAATTGACAGCCGAACATACCAAGACACGGATACAATTCGAGCGTCCCCTTGGCGCCTTTCAGGCCGTACAGCATCGACTGGCCGACATGTTCGTCGATGTCCAGGGCGCTCGCTGGATCACATATCAAGCGGTATGGCGCTTGAGCGAAGGCCTCCAGGCAGACCGTGAAGTAGCGATCGCCAAGGCTTTCAGCAACATTGCCTGCCAGCGAGTTGCAGCCAGTGCCCAGCAACTACACGGTGGTATCGGAGTCGATAAGGATTATGACCTTCATTTCTATTTCCGGCGGGCCAAAGCCTTCGAGTTGAGCCTTGGTAGCACACCCTTTCATCTGAAAACCCTCGAAGCTGAACTCGAGTCATAGAATCGGTTTTGTCCAACATGTAGAATAATTGGTATAATAGAACTAGAGTACCTAAGCTAACCCCCAAGGCGAAGTCTCACAAAGGGAGGTATGAGTATTGGAGACTATGATAAAGTCCAGGGCATTCCAACAGTTCGGCGAAGCGGCCGAGACGCTCGCTAACCCGGCGCTGCAGAGCTGGAAGGACCAAGGGGGCAAGGTCGTGGGATACTTCTGCTCCACTGTGCCGGAGGAGCTCATCACGGCTGCCGGTATGGTTCCCTTCCGGATGAGGGCGACAGGCAGCACCAGCACTGAGGAGTCGGACGCCTTCTACAGCAGCATCAACTGCAGCTTCGCCCGCCACTGCTTCAATCTGGCGCTTATCGGGGAATTCAAGTTCCTAGATGGGATTATCTGCGTCAATAGCTGCGACCACGTGCGCCGCATCTACGACAACTGGATACGGTTCGTGCCCGACACCCCGTTCGCCGCGGTTATGAGCCTTCCCCGGAAGACGGGACCTGACCAGGTAGCCTGGTACCGCGACGAGTTGGCTATGCTCAAGGAGAAAATCGAGAAGCACTTCGGCGTGGAGATCAGCGATGACACCTTGTGGAAGGCGATAAAGCTGCACAACGAAACGCGTCGCCTTCAGAGGAAACTCTACGAACTGAGGAAGCAGGACAAACCGCCGATTACGGGCGCCGAGACACTGGCCGTCATGGTTGCCGGAACCGCCATGCCTAAGGAGCAGTACAATGAGATGCTGCGGGAACTGCTGGACGAGTTGAGCGGAGCGGAGGGTCCGGGGACTCACCGGGCGCGCCTGATGATAGTGGGCGGCATTCTCGACGACCCTGCCTACATCAAGGTCATCGAGGACCAGGGAGGCCTTGTCGTTACCGATTCGACGTGCTTCGGCACCAGGATCATGTGGGTCAAGGTCGACGAAAGCGCAAGCGATCCCATTGCGGCCCTAGCCCAATACTACATAGCAGACCGTCCCTCGTGTCCTCGGTTTTACGGCGAGCACGACAACCGGGCCAAGTACGTTATTGACATGTGCCGCGAGTTCAACTGCGACGGCATCATCGGCGAAAGGCTGATGTTCTGCGACTGCTGGCTTGTGGAGCATTACATGTTGGACCAGGACGTTAGAGCGGATGGCATTCCCTTCCTGAAGCTGGATAGGGAGTACCTCACAAGCGCCATCGGCCAGTTGAGAACACGCGTCCAGGCATTCCTAGAAACGATGGGGAGGTAAGCAATGGCGCTGATAGACAAGCACCCCGAGTTGGCACGCTACATATCGGAGCAGCAGTGGTTCGAGTTTCTCCGCGAGCAGACTCTAGTGATGAGCGAGATCCCGGAAATGCAGCTTCAGACGAAGACGCTTGACTCTCTCCTGAAGATGTATGGCAGAATACTCGACGCCGTGGAGAACGACGAGCCGTTCCTAGCCAGCTACTACTGTCTGGCACCTGAGATATACACGGCAATGAACCTGCCCTACTATATGGTCATGCAGACTCCATTCCTGGCATCCTCGGTGCCATATATGCTCGATGATATCGATGCTGCCGAGGCGCTGGGACTGGGGAATGACCTTTGCACTGCCATCAGGCTGTCAATCTACTACGTCGAGGCCAACCTGTCGCCCCTGCCCACCTGCGCCCTCAACTTGCTCTTCCCCTGCGACGGCGCCCCATTGCTTCACGAAGTAATCGTGCGTAATGAACGCTGGCGCAATATCCCCATGTTCGGCTGCGACCCGCCGTACTACATGGACGAGCGGAGCCTGGGCTACTTCGCCGCCGAGCTGCGGAAGATGGTGAAGTTCATCGAGAAGCATACTGGCAGGAAGCTGGACATGGACAAGCTCAAGGAGGTCCTAGACGAGTCCAACAAGATGTTTGAGCTGTGGGACGAATACAACCAGCTGCGACGCAACGTGCCCAGTCCTCACGGCTGGGGCATTGGAGCTCCACAGTGCTTCTCCCAAGCCTGGTGCTACGAGGCAGGCACGCCGCAGGGCGTCGATTGGTTCAAGAAGCTGGTTGAGATGGCCGAGCTGAACGTGAAGAATGGGGTAGGCCCTGTGCCTGAGGAGAAGATAAGGCTGTTCTGGTTTGACCTTCTGCCCTACGGCTGGATCTTCGAGTTCCTGCCGTGGCTGGAGGAGGAATGGGGAGCGGTCTTGGTCATGGACATGTTCGGCAACTACCCCTATACCATGATCGACACCTCCAACGAAGAGCAGATGTGGAAGGACCTGGCTAAGAGGAACCTGTTCGACTCGCCGATGGTACGACAGGCACGAGGCGTGGCCGAGAACTTCGTCAGCGATATCGCTCGAGTAGTCAAAGACTTCAAGATAGACGTTGTCATCTGGCCCGGCCACATGGGCCACAAGGACGGGTCTGCAAGCGTCGGCATCATGAGGGAGACCTGCCGCGACCTCAATGTGCCGTTTGTGCATCTGGGGATTGACCTGTTCGACAAGAGATACTCGACGCCCGACCAGGTCAAGGACAAGATGTCCCAGTTCTTCAGAGCCATGGGGCTCGGCTAGAGGCGAGCATCGGCGTTGCGAACAGGCGCAGTGACAGAACAGAGGAAGGAGCCAGCGTGATTGTCGGAGGCTGTGATGTAGGTTCTGCTACCGGCAAGGCAGTCGTAATGAAAGACGGAGAAATCGTCTCCTACGTCACAATACCATCCACTACAAAGCCTGAGGTGACGGCGCGGCTGGTCATGGATGAGGCGATAGAGAAGGCGAGCCTGTCGTCGATCAAGGAGCTTGATTACATTGTGGGCACGGGCTATGGTCGGCTCAAGGTGCCTTTCGCCAACGAGAACATTTCGGAGATAACCTGTCATGCCCATGGTGCTCACTGGATGTTGTCCACAGTGAGGACGGTGGTCGACATCGGTGGACAGGATTGCAAGGTCATGTCCCTGGACGATAAGGGCAAGGTTATCGAGTTTGTTATGAACGACAGATGTGCTGCGGGGACGGGAAGGTTTTTCGAGGCTATGGCCAGGGCGCTCGACTGTGGTCTTGAAGGGCTCTCATCGCTGTCCCTTCAGGCAAATCATCCTGCCACGATTACAAGCCAGTGCAGCGTGTTTGCTGAATCCGAGGTTATAACCCTGGTTAACGAGGGCGTGGACTTGGTCGATATTGCTGCCGGCCTCCACAACTCAATAGCGGGTAGGTTGAATTCCCTGATCAGGAGGGTAGGCCTCATGGAAGACGTGGCTCTGACGGGCGGATGTGCCAAGAACGAGGGCCTGACCAGAGCATTGGAGGAGAAACTACGGGTGAGCATAAAGAAACTGCCCCAGGATCCCCAAATCGCAGGGGCAGTAGGCGCGGCACTCATAGCTAAGGAGAAAGTAAACGCGCAACCCTGAGTCAATTCGCTCGTGGGACGGGCTACGCCCCGAAGTCTGATTAGACTGAGAGCCTGTACTATTCTGTCGCCCTCAGCGATGGTAAAGGGGCTGGATTCTTGGCTGCTCTCTTGCTTTAGTCAGGCCTTCAGCTCAGAATGACAAACAAGACTACTGAACATCCTCGATAGCCCCAAGCTTCTGGGAAGTGAGCGGTTTGTGTCAGTCTTTGATGCATATGTGAAAAAGGTGGCCGAATATGTGGAGGAAGTGCGGGGAAGAGGCAGGCAAGTCAGGGAGTTCGATAGCCCCGCGGCGGTCAGCCAACTGGTGGAAGGACTACCTGTTCGGGTTGGCCCCCGGGCCAGCTCGGGTGTAATACTCCGGGGAGATACCTTCGTCGAGCTGGGGAGCCCGGACGCAGGTTCCTGCGCCTTTCTCCTGTGGACAGATAACCCGTCACTGATCAGAGACGGCAAGATTACCCTTATCGGCCCCGATATTCAGGAAACGCCGGGAGCCAGCCTGCCATTCGGCCAGGTCTTGATGGTGGCAGGGAAAGACCTGGGTAAGGAAGAGCATTCGGCGCTTGAACAGAGCCAATACATCTCCGACCAAGTGGAAGGGTACATGATCAGGAGCACACCTGAGCGCATGTGGAGCAGGGTGGGCAAGGACGCTGCGGAGAAGGGTTTTGACTTCTACACCCTGGGAAAAGCGCTGATGACCATCTTCAAATCAGATGTGCCCAAGGTGCAAGCTATGGAAGTCATCTTTGTCACCTCTAGCAAGGAAGACGTGCAACGTCTAGATGGCATCGCCCAGCAGGTTCGGAAGATAGACAAGGATATTGTGAGGGAAACATGGCTGGCTAGAGGCTATGACATCCTTGAGTGCACCCTGGGCTGGGATTGCAACTCTTGCGCCGATAAGCCTGTATGTGACGAAATCAAGGAAGTGATCACCGTTCGCAAGAAGAAAGCCAGAAACACCCCGAAACTTGCCAAGTCATAGCTTGACAAGCACTACCGCTGTCATATATTTGAGCGCTCAAGGGGCAGAAACTTGTAGGTGTGTATTGATGTCTGAATGTCCTACCCCCAGCAGGAGGCTGCTCGCTGTATGTGGCAAGGGGGGCGTGGGTAAGACCACGTTGACAGCCATGATGGCCAGGATTCTTCTTGAGGGCGGCAAAGCTGGCAAGCTACTGCTGATTGACGCTGATCCGGCTATGGGCCTGCTCAACGCCCTTGGCGTAAACGTCAGACGAACCATGGGCCAAGTTCGCGAGGAGATAATCAAGACTGCCAGAAGGGGTAGAAAGGAAGAGAAGATTCAGCTAGTCGACATGCTTGACTATATGGCTTTGGAGGCCCTCAGTGAGATGGAGGACTTCGCGCTGCTAGCCATGGGACGCACCGAAACCCTGGGCTGCTATTGCCCAGTCAATGAGCTTCTGCGAGGGACGATAGAAACACTCTCCAAGAGCTTTGACACTATCCTCATTGATGGGGAGGCCGGCCTGGAACAAATAAACAGGCAAGTCATGCGCCGTGTAGATACCCTGATTATTGTCAGCGACGCTACATCCAGAGGCATACAAACCGCAGGTCTGATAAAGAGGATGGTACAAAGTGACAGGGTTATACAATGTGAGAAGATGGGTTTGGTGATCAATAAGGTGCAGGGCAACGAGGAACTACTGGAACAATTCGCCCAGGAGATGGGCCTGGAGGTTTTCGGTTACATCCCGCAGGATGAGAACATCGCCTACCACGATTTGGTTGGTAAACCTATAACTGAGCTCCCCGCAAAGTCACCCGGCCTTGCGGCACTACGCGACATCGCGGAAAACCTCATCCTCAGGTAACGCCCTGCCAAGCGTCCTCTCAATAGGCACATGCACCCCTCAGATTTTGACTACAGGGCTTCTGACAACTGAGACATCAGTTCGTTTGGTCGCTTGCCAAACACCTGTCGACGTAGTTATATTGGTGAACTAGGAATGTCTCATAAGCCGGTAAGCTGAAATTTCGGGAGCTTTACGAATAACGTGTTCCTCATTAGCAGAAAGCTAGTCACAGTGTTGACCTTCCCCGGGGTCATTATCCACGAGTTAGGGCATAGGCTAGCATGCTTGCTGGCTGGCGTACACGTCTACAAGACCTGCTATTTCAGACTCGGAAACCCTGCCGGATATGTTATACATGAACCCCCGGTGAATTACGGCGCTACCTTCTTGATTTCTGTTGCTCCTTTCCTTTTCAACACAGTCATTGCTATCATTATGTTTCTAATCGCTACTAACACCTCCCTGTATAGCGGCTTATTCTATTGGCTGGGCTTCTCTATTGGAATGCATGCTTTCCCAAGTTCCGGAGATGCTTCCTCCCTATGGCAGCATTCAAAATCTGTCTGGCTACGCAATCCTCTAGCCCTGCTGGGGTTTCCAATCATAGTCCTAATTCTGCTAGCAAACATACTCAGGGTCGTCTGGTTTGACCTTTTCTACGCTGTCGGTTTGTTGTTTCTAGCACACGCCCAGGTTGCCACTGATTTATTTACAGAGTGGTAAGGCAAATCCTGGAAGCTCCCAGTGCCCCCCCGACATTGATATTCCTTGCAGCCTGGTGGGGATAGTAAGGAACAAGAGTGGGAAATCTACAATATATATCTACAGTGTAGTTGCGAGAAGACCATTAACGTGGTATAGTCCGATAAGCCCTGAATTTTTCGTCTCAGCGTCTTAGCCCACGAAATCAGAAGCGAGGAGGTGAGCCGTGGCCATATCAAAGGACGACTACGAAGCTGGTCTTGATCCAAAGGCGAGAGAGGTTCTAGACTTTCTAAGAGCCAATCCATCAGATAAAGGTCACACAGTTATGGAAGTATATGCGAGCATATATAGTGAGGAGGAGAAGCGTGCCCACCTGCGCGACTCAGGTGGGGTTGGGGAAAGATTTAGAGAAATCCAGCGATGGCTTGACGAGTTCCGCGAGCAGGGGTATGTCAAGTCAAAAATTGTCAGCGCAAGCGTCTTCTACAGCGCTAGTGAGTGAAGGGGGTATTGACGGACAGGTTTATAGAAAATCAGCTTATAGAATATTATGAACTACCTGATCTCCGGTAGCCTCTCCAAAGGCGGTCAAGCGGCGACTTGCGCCAGAAATGTTCCTTTTTAGTTTCTGCTGTAGAACTTCTTCCCAGGTTCCCCTAAAAAAGGTCCGCACGAAATCACGTGTGGACCTTAGCTTCAGCATTATCTCTAGTAACCTTCTTTACTTTTCATTCCTCTTCCAATAGTCCGGGGCTGTAACCTTGTTTACTTTTTCTTCCTCCTCCAATAGTCCAAGGTGAGCCAAGGTCTCCATCAGGGCCATCCGCCGATTCAAGGAATCTAACTCTTGCCAGAGAACCCCTCCTTTTTGGGGTATCCAAGGAAGCACCGAATTCAAGGATAGGCACTAGACAGAGCAACCAACAAGGCGAGGGGAGCAATTTCAGCAGTTCTGGGCTATAATAATCCAGGGGCGATTTCGCCCTATTACAAATCGCAAGCAATAAAAAAGTCTCAGGATGTAAAGAGGCTCATTGATACTAGGAAGTCGTCTGATCCGTAGATTTGCGTAGAAGGAGGTCGAGCTATGGTGGGAGTTGTTTCATATGGCGCCTATATTCCTTTTCACCGGATAAGCAGAGAGGAGTTCCAAAGGGCTTGGGGAGGATTTGCCATGCCCGGGGAGAAGGCTGTGGCCAATTTCGATGAGGACAGTATAACCATGGCTGTGGAAGCGGCTAGAGACTGCCTGACGGGTATGGATCATGTGAAGATCGATGCTCTGTTCCTGGCCTCGACCACCCTACCCTACAAGGAGAAGCTCGGCTCAGCCATAATAGCCGCCGCCCTGGACCTGCCCGCCGAGGTGCGAACGGCAGATTTCGCCGGCTCGCTACGGGTGGGAACCAGCGCCTTAGGGTGTGCTCTGGATGCGATCAAAGCCGGATCGGCCAAAAGAGTGCTGGTGGTTGTTGCCGATACCCGCATGGGGGCGCCGGCAGGCCAATTTGAGCAGGCGCTGGGCGACGGCGCTGCTGCTCTGTTATTGGGAGATGAGAATCTCGTCGCTGAGATCCACGACAGCTATTACATGTCAGACGAATTCTCCGGGGTATGGAGGGCTGACGGTGATGCCTTCCTCCGCTCCTGGGAGGATCGCATGGTCCTGGATGAAGGGTATTCCAGAGTCCTTCCCACAGCTATCTCCGCGCTGATGGAGAAATGTAACCTGGAGCCCAAGGATTTTGCCAAGGCGGTCTACGACGCCCCGACAGATGTGAGGAGGCATGCCCGGGTGGCAACTAACCTGGGATTCGATCCCTCCCAGATTCAGGATACTATGTTCATGACCGTCGGCAATACGGGCGCTGCGCTGGCGACAATGATGCTGGTAGCTGCCCTTGAGGAAGCCAAGCCTCGTGATAGAATTCTGCTGGCCAGCTACGGTAACGGGGCGGATGCCTTCGTCATGGAGGCAACGGATGGCATTGAGAAGCTGGCAGAGCGGAGAGGCATCAGGAAGCACCTGGAATCGAAGCGAATGGTCAAGAGCTATGAAACCTACGTTCGGTGGCGGGGGCTAATGACCCTGGAGTCGGCCAGGCGACCGGAGCAACCACCCACCTCCATCGCGGAGCTGCGGCGCGAACGCAGGCAAATCCTGGCGCTCTATGGACAGAGATGCACCAACTGCGGGACGCCTCAGTACGAAGTCAGGCCGGGGAGGATATGTGTTGTATGTCAGGCCAAGGACCAGTTTGAGCCTTACATGTTTGCTGACAAGCAGGCCAAGGTCTTCACCTTCACCCAGGACAGACTGGCGGAAAGCGCCGACCCGCCGATAACACTCGCCGTGGTCGACTTCAATGGTGGGGGGCGGGCAGCATTCTTTATGACCGATCGTGACCCAGATCAGGTGGAAGTGATGATGCCCGTGGAGATGACCTTCAGGAAGCTGTACTTCGACCGGGGAGTCCACAATTACTATTGGAAGACCCGACCCATAAGATGCTAGAGGAGGACCAAGATGGCTGAGAGCATAAAGGACAAGGTTGCTATAGTGGGCATGGGCTGCACTAAGTTCGGTGAGCTCTGGGACAAGAGCGCCACCGATCTCACGGTGGATGCTGCCTATGAGGCCTATGAGGATGCCGGTATCGAACCCAGCGATATCGAGGCAGCATGGGTGGGCACCTTCTACAGATATTCTGGCTTGGCTGGCATGGCAGCGGGGGTACCGTTGAGACTGCAGTACAAGCCGGTGACTCGGGTGGAGAACATGTGCTGCACCGGATCCGATGCACTGAGGAATGCCTCCTATGCAGTAGCGGCACGGGTGTACGACGTGGTCCTGGCCATAGGGGTTGAGAAGATGAAAGACCAGGGTCTGAGCGGCTTGGGCGAACCCTTGTCCGCTGGCGCCCACGTGCATGCTTACAGCTCAGCACCGGGCATATTCGCCATGCTGGCCACCAGATATTTCGCCCGTTACGGCCTCAGCCCCGAGGAGGGGAAGACAATGATGGCCAAGATCTCGGTGAGGAGCCACTACAACGGTTCTCTAAACCCAAAGGCCCACCTACGCAGGACAATGACCGTGGAGCAAGTCCTGAATGCCCCCATCATCGCTTGGCCTCTTGGCGTTTTCGACTGCTGTGGGGTCAGCGATGGGGCGGCAGCAGCCGTAGTGGTGCGCGCTGAGGACGCCAAGAAGTTCCGACCCGACCCGGTGTACATCAAGGCACTCCAGATATGCGTCGGCCACGGACAGGGAAATGTGAGGAGCGATTGGGACTACACTCATATAGAGGAAACCGTCCGGGCCGGAATAGCGGCGTACGCCGAGGCAGGGATAAAGAACCCCCGCGAGGAGATAAGCATGGCCGAGGTCCACGACTGCTTCTCCATCACCGAGGCGCTGATCATGGAAGACCTCCAGTTCTCCCCCAGGGGCAAGGTGAAGGAGGATATCGACTCGGGGTTCTTTGAGTTGACAGGGGGGCTTCCGGTTCAGCCCGATGGCGGCCTCAAGTCATTCGGGCATCCCATCGGAGCCACCGGACTCAGGATGCAGTATGAGATGTACAAGCAGCTTCAGGGCAAGGCAGACCAAAGGCAACTAAAGGACCCCAGATTGGGACTCGTCCACAATCTGGGCGGCCCACCGACATCGCCCGCTATCGCTTGCGTCATTGTCGGGCTTTGAGCCAGGCCGGAAGGCATGGTATCAGGCACACCAAGATTGGTAAAGATCAGACACTAGATCGCTACAGAGGCCAGGGAGGAGGTAGCGACAATGGATTTCCGATTCACCCCTGAGCAAGAGGCACTGAAGAAGGAGTTCGAAGATTTCTTCCGGGATGAGATGAGAAAGGTACAACGGCTAGGAGGCGGGTACAGTGTCTACGCAAGCGAGAAGGGATGGGCTTTCCACTGCTCCATGGCGAAGAAAGTAGGGGAGAAGGGATGGCTCTCTCTCCCGTGGCCCAAGAAATATGGAGGGCGGGATGCCCCCATGATAGACCAACTTCTGTTCAATGAGGTTAGGGCCTACTATAGGGCGCCAGGGATCGACATACAAAGTGTAGGAATGCTGGCGCCTACACTCCTAGCGTCAGGGAATGAGGAGCAGAAGCAGCAACATCTACCGCCTATAGCTCGGGGGAGGACTTTTTGGTGCCAGGGTTGGAGCGAGCCCAACGCTGGTTCGGACCTAGCTTCCCTCACGACAAAAGCCGTCAGGGACAGGGACGACTATGTGATCAATGGGCAGAAGACCTGGTGCAGTGGTGCCCATCGGGCCCATTGGAGCTTCATCCTAGCGAGGACAGACCCCGAGCAACCCCGCCACCGCGGCCTCTCATTCTTCCTTGTGGATTTGAAGACCCCGGGAATCACGATCCGTCCTATCAAACACATGGACGGCTCACATATGTTTAATGACATGTACTTTGACGATGTCCGGGTGCCCAAGAGAAACATGGTAGGGGAGGAAAACAAGGGATGGTATGTGAGCCTGATGACAATGAACTTCGAAAGGTCCAGCATAGGGGCTCTCTCAGAAGCTAGGCGAACCCTAGAGGAGTTGGTGCAGTTATGCAGGGAAACGAAGCGCACTGGTCGGCCCCTAGCGGATGACCCTTTAATCCGAAGTCGCCTTGCTCAGTTGGCCATCGAGATAGAGGCGGGACGCGCCCTCTCCTATCAGGTGGCCTGGCTCCAAGGGAAAGGACAGAATGCTACTATGGAGGCTGGTATTTTGGCATCGGCAGCAAAGCTTTACAGCAGCGAGCTGGGTCAGCGCCTTGCCTATACCGGGTGCGAGATAATGGGCCTTTATGGGCAGGTGAAGGAGGGCTCCAAATGGGCTCCACTCCATGGACGATTTCAAAAAGCCTACCAGGACTGCCTGGGAATAAACATCGCGGGGGGCTCGTCGGAGATTCTGCGGAATGTCATTGCCATCCGAGGGCTCGGACTGCCCCGGCCCGCCAGCTAACTCCTATGGACTCTAGCAAGCACGCTCCGGGACTACGCCTTGCCTCGAAGATAGTCCTTTCACCCAACTCATACATCACATAGACATCACAGCCACATCACGTATATTTCAGAGAATGCCGCCAACACCTACAATGACCTCGGTCGAATGCTTACGGCCAATCCTCCCTGGCTGGGACAACTATCATATACTCCTCGTTCTGTGGGAGGAGGAGCTGTGTTCCCTAGAGTTCCAGAACCTTATACTGGCAGAAGCCAAACTTGTGATAGTCCAGGTAGGCAATTATCTTGGGGATTATTCTATAGTAGGGCACGGGTCCTACCCTGGCGGCCCATTCCATTACACCGGCGCAGCCTACTACCCAGGGGAATTTCTCCACTATTAGTGTTTCAATCTTGGCAATTTCATCCTTGTCGGTTACTATTTCGCACTTCCCCGCTAGCTGCACTGCCCTAGCTCTGTCCCAACGATAGTAGTCTTTAAAGATGGCCAGCCCTACGTTGGGATTGCGGTCTACGTTTTTCTTCTTGTAGCTCTCTGGGTCCATGGCGAAGTAGATGATAAGGCCATCGTTGACGTAGGTGATGCCGCTGGCCTGGGGGGTGCCATCTTCCCTGACGGTAGACAACGTACCGCCGTTGTGCTTCTTGAGGTGTTCGATTATCGTCTGCTCAAGCTCTTTCTTACCCATGGTATCTTCCCTCCAGTCTCAGTGTATGCAGTCTGCAAAGTGGGAGGTGGTACAATAATCGGGGGTAGGTCATCCGCCGCAGCAGCGTGAGCACGACTCTACTGAGGTACGTTCTTCGCCTGATCCATCACCATCTGTATTGCTGGATTTGCGAACTCCACGTACTCCTGCGGGGAGATTATCTCCCGCGCGGCGGTCTCCAGCGTTTGGGGCAACATCTTGCCCTGGACCACAACCTCATACCCCGCCTTCCTCATTGCTTCATAGATCGACTCAATCTTCTCCGGCTGGGATTGAGCCACGGTGTCCAGAACCATCCCGGCGGGTCGAAGCAGCGCACCGATGTACTCCATGTCCAGCTGCTTTGCCACTGCCTGGAAGTGTGCCAGCAGGGGATCAAAGTTATCCATCTCGCTGAGGCCGCAGGTGGAAACCACCACCATCTTGCCCCGCTTGTGGTCCCATGTTGGGTGCCTCAAGTGTCCATCGCGTATCTCAAGGAACCCCTGCAACGTAGCCATAGATCGGTCTATCAGGGTTTTCATCTGGGCTGTCATCCCGTCGATATACACCGGCGTCGCGTACACCACCATGTCCGCTTCCCTCAGCTTGATCAGGATGTCGGCCATGTCGTCCTTTTGAACGCACACGCCGGGCGTCTGCATCAGGCAGATCTCCAGGCAACCCCAGCAGTAGCCGATCTTCTTGTCGGCAAGACGGATTAGCTCCACATCAGCCCCTCCCTGTCGCACCCCCTCCAGGAAGTAGGTCAGAACCCTACCGGTGATGCCATCGTCCTTCCTCGGACTTCCGTTGAACGCTAGAACCTTCATGTCTCCCTCATCTTTGGCATGGTCGAGGAGCGCTGACTACCTCGCGGCGCAAGTGCTATTGACGATGTCTCATCTGGCACAGGGCCTGCTCACCGGTTCGAAGAGGTGGCGGGTGCCGCTTTCCCGCTCCGTTCATGTCAACCTGCCGGGGGCTTCCAGCGACTCCCTGACGTAAAGGACCCGCAGGCGGAGCGGCTACTCCAGGTACGTCTTAATATACTTCTCCATCTCCTTTGTGGGTTTCCACCACTTTGTAACACCTAGGTCGTCCGCTACCCTGTTGGCTGCGAGATAGCCTGGCCCTCCGAGCACCAAGCCTCCCGGATAGGTGGAGGCGCCGCACACGTATAGACCCTTGATTGGAGTGTTGTGGTTAGAGCAATCCTGGTTGGGGCGGAAACAACCCATCTGAACCGGTATGTAGTCGCCGTGCTTAATCGAGCCGCGGCGCATATTCGGGAAGCGTATTTCAATATCCAGCGGGGTCTCCTGGCTGGTCATTTTGATGTTCTCCCGCCTCATGTTGGGCGCTGCCTTCTGCCATTTGGCCAAGATTGCCTCCTCGAGCTCAGGGCCCCGCTTGTCCCAGCCGCCCTCGATATCATAGGGGGCGTGCATCTGGAAGAAGGAGACCTGTTTGCCCGGCTTACGAATGAGGTGTGAATCGAAGAAGCTCTCACAAGTGGCATGTCCGCCGAGGCTCTTGTCGTCGACCCTGCCCGCCACGACGTTGTCCCAATGGGCCAGGAGCTGGTCGGTGCTCTCAAAGCCGATGATGGTCATGAACGACTCATCGACCCAGGCGTCGCCGCAGGCATAGTGGGGGGCCTCCTCCGATACGACATGCAGGGTGTTGTAGCTCCACTTATCATACTTCCAGCCTTCGACGGAATCCTTGAGGTTCGCCGGCAGCTTATCAGCGCCGACGAGGTCAAGGAAGGTGGTGTGGGGGTCGAGGCTGGATATAACAACTTCGCTGTTGAGGGTACGGCCTTCCCCGAGTTCAACGCCGGAGACGGAGCCGTTTTGCATCTTGATCTTGGTGACATCGGAAGACTCCAGGATGGTACCGCCGGCACGGACGATCTCGCGCGACAGGGCGCCGGCCAACTTGTGTGAACCGCCGTGGCAGTAACACTTGTTCATGCCGCGGTCGAGAAGGAGCGGGACGTAGAAACCTATCCCCGTCTCCCTGGGGTCCAGCCCCCACATGCAGCTGACGTACAGCAAGAGAGCCCTTATCCGGTCGTTCTCAAAGTTGTTGGTGATGATCTCCAGCGGGCTTTGCTCTACAAGCTCCAGCATCTCCTTGCCGATGTCGGTGCGCTGCATGGCCACGCTTAGGTCCACGGGAGCCATGGAAGGTACATAGGTGGCTGGAGCCAGTATCTCGTTCACTATGCGGCGCCAGCTCCTCATCAACTTACCGAAGGCGACAGCGTCCTTGTGGGAGAACTTGTGGAAGGAATCGGCGGTGTCTTCGAACATGCGTGTCAGCAGCAGGGAGCCGCCGTCCTCGAAGACCATGGCTGTCTGGAGGTTGGGCTTGATCCAGACGAGGCCATGGCGGTCGAGATCGAAGTCCTTGATAACGGGCATGTAGTCGACCATCAGGTGGTAGACGGCATGTATGTTGGAGTAGTAGCCCGGGAACAGGATCTCCTCAGTAGCGAGGCCGCCGCCGACCTCGTAGCGCCGCTCGACCAGCGCGACCTTGAGGCCGGCCCTCGCGAGATAGGCTGCTGTCATTAGACCATTGGGTCCGGCCCCGATAATAACGGCATCCCAGTCGCTCTCAGGGGGGAACTCAGAAAAGAAGCATTGTGGGTGTGGCTCGCCAACCAGTTCTCTCTTTTGCATTTCTCTCCTCCCTCGGTAGCGTCATGACTCCTGTCATGACGGAGAATTCGTTGCCACAGGAGCGGCAACGCTACGCTTCTATACAAAGGCTCATTGATGGCCTCAGCGAGTCGCCACTGATGCCGGGCGCTGCGGTATCGCCGATATCTTGCCCTCTTCCGGAATGTACCACGGTGAAGCGTACCACCAGTCACCAGGCTCGGCGATGCCGTCCTCGATGAGGATGTGCATCAGGTTGTAGCCCACAGCCATCAGGCACAGGCCTCCGGGGTGGGCTGACGACTGATGAGAAAGGTAAAGCCCTTCGATGTCAGGCACCCGGAAACGTGCTAGTTCGGGCAGCGGACGCTCGTTCCACCATTCGTCCCGGTCACAGCGGAGGCCATACCACGAGCCGCCAAGCATCCCGGTGTTGCGGAACTCCTGGTCCCACGGACCGTCTGAGAAAATGCGAACTAGGTTGTCTGAATCGAGATTATCGACTACCTGGCTGAGCGCGACCCGCATGTATTCATCCCACTTGGGCTTGTCCTCCATGGCCTCGATTCCATCCACATTGTACTGCGGTGTCGGAACCAGCATGAACAAAGGCCCGTTGATGTAGTAGCCGGGGCGCGTACACTGGGGATGACACTCAGCGTAGGTCTCGCTGGCAACCATGCCGTACATCGCCCTCTCCGGAGGGATGGTAAGGCTGCGCTGGTGACCAAGCACCTCCGTGACGTGCTCGAAGTACAGCTCTCGCGAGTCATTGGGGTAGAACGGACCCACGAAAGAGCCGTAATCCTCATACCTGTAGTCGTCCCTCTGGAACTTGGGACGGACGTGAAGCCGTTCACGGGTGAGGAAATGGGCCATGTACAGGCTTCCTCCCTTGAGGCTGAGGTCCTTTATCCTCTGCAGGAAGCCGTTGTCCAGGTGCCTCGGCCCGATCATTTCGAGGAAGGTGGGCTTGATGTGAACGGCGCTGATTACCGCCTTGTCCGCCCAGATCTTCTTCGCGCCCTGGGTGGCATCGTCCCTCAGCCGCACCCCGACTGCCCGCCCATGCTCGATAATGATCTCCTCTACGGGGCAGCAGGTGCGCACCACGGTACCGTGCGCTATAGCACAGCGCAAAAGGGCGTGATAGTAGCCGTGGATGTTTCCGCGCGGGGCCACAGGCATGGCGATGGCCGGTGGTATGACAGTTGCCACACTGCACAGCGCCGGGATGGCTCCCCCCTCCATGTGGCCGTGGGCTCCTGACACCAGGGCTATGTACGCCTGGTTTACCTTGAAGGGCTCCGTCTCCAGGTACTCGTCCATGAGATCGAACATCGTTATCTCGAGCAGTTCCCTGGTCCACATGTCCGGTTGGTGTTGCTTGTACACCTGCATAAAGGGGATAGTATCCTCGTTCAGCTCAACCTCAGGGGGATGCGGCGGACACCAGAAAGTGGCGCGCATCAGATCCTTGAAGAACGGGGGATCGGTCAGCATGCCGCAGATCTTGGCGTAGCCCATCTTGTCCTTGTCGGTCACCTTCGACGGACCTTCAGTCGTAAGCATGAATCTGTTCACGTCCAGCGGCACGTACGCGCCGGCTTTCCAGTCCATGCGGAAGCCGTACTTCCACATCTCCAGCTGCTCCCAGCCCGGAGCCGAGCCCCCGTAGTTGGCGATGGCATGGGGCTGGATGCGCACGCCCGCGATAGGCTCTACGGTCTCCTGCGCTCCGCCACACTCCGGCCTCTCCTCCAGCAGGCAGACACTTAGTCCACACTTGGACAGGTACGCAGCCGTCGTTGTGCCGTTGTGGCCCGCACCTATGATTACAACATCATACCTTTCTTCTTTGATCATGGTTCTCTCCTTCCTGGTTACACTTCAAAAAAGGTCCTGAGCAGGACTCGCCATGTCAATCACCATCCAACATTGGACTCCTCGCCACAAACCAGCCACGCATTCATATGGGCAGTTCGTGGTCGACTACCTTTTAGCATTTTTTGCTAGAAATGTCAACGCTAGGAATTGCCTCGTAATTATTGTTGCCGAAAACGGTATCGTTGCCTCGGAAGAAGTGTTCCCCAAAGGAGGGAGGCATGACAAGAGGCAGCATCCGAGAGTACAGCGAGGCGGTGCAAAAGGGAGTCCTTTCCGAGCGCCCCTCTGTACACTTTAAATTCAAGCTGCACAGGTTATCCCCATTTTAGAGCGTTGATACCACTATATTAGGATTTGGAATGTGCCACTAGTCGGGCTATCGCCCAAGGCAGCGCTGTAACCTGCGTCCCGCATCCATGATTATTGCAGGCCGAGGAAAGTGTGGCAAAGGTGGCGAAAAGAACCTATAATATGAGCAAAGAAGGCCTCGTTGGAGGCCAACGAATACATAAAAGGAGGTCGATGGTGAGTCAGAACGGTGCACCTGATCAGATCAATCCAGCTTTCCTCGACCAGCTTTGCGACCTGATTATCTCCAAGCTGGAGGAAAGAGCAAAATCACACCTGACTTTTAATCAGGGTGTCGTGGGTTCGAATCCCGCACGGCTCACCAGCCCTAATTTAGCTTCAAAACCGGGGGGTTCCTGAAGAGGAGCACCCCCTGTTTTTTACCCAATCAGGGTGTCGCTGTAGATACGAAACACGGACTCCCTGACCCTTGATTAGGGTGTCACGGATCCGAGTGTCACGCAAAATATCGCGGCCTCGAATCCCATCGGGGTCGCA
>JAUXAX010000016.1 GCA_030619685.1 Dehalococcoidia bacterium | reverse complement strand
ACACTTTATCCGTACACGTCGCTCTTCCTATCACGCCGCCCTGCCTAGATTACGTGCCCTTGTCCCCCTGCTGGTGGTGGCAAGACGAAAGACTGCGCTGTTCATCAGACGCACAATTAGCCTCTTCAACTCCACCGCCCTGCCGAAATTACGCGCCCTTGTCCCCCTGCAAGCAGCGGCAAGGGAAAAGACTGCGCCCTTCGTCAAACGCATAATTAGCCTCCTGGTCTACGAGGCCCTGCCAAAATTCCGCGCCCTTGTCCCCCTGCTGGTGGTGACAAGACAAAAGACTGCGCTGTTCATTAGACGTACAATTAGCCTCTTCAACTCCGCCGCCCTGCCTAGATTACGTGCCCTTGTCCCCCTGCTAGCAGCGGCAAGAGAAAAGACTGCGCTGTTCATTAGATGCATAATTAGCCACGTAAAGCATTAAGCACCGTTCCTGCTAGCGCCATGATTAGCGCTGGCACGAAGGATCAAGATGACCATCTGGTGGCAGGTGTTTACCAAACAAGTGTGTATTTGGTATGATCCTTTGAGACCATTTTGAGGTAGAATAAGCCTTACACTGGGGAGAGTAATCGGTGAGGAGGCAGGGTGAGCAGAGACAGGTTCTCAACAGAGGAGAAAGTCAGGATAGTGGTGGGTGGCGTGCGCTGTCCGGGGAAGGTCACAGCAGTCTAGAACTAAGCACCGATCGGAGATAACAAAATGAGTGAATGTGCAATGGGTAAACACTCCGGACTTTCGTTTATTATCACCCTGACCACTCATCGAGCCAGGATGTCAATAGCAGGCTATCTTGGCTCTCTCAACATGGCCCAAAGGCTGACCCCAGATTTGGGTACTTTATACTCCTCGACTACCCTGAAGCCGTAGTGCTGGTACATGGGCAGGTTCTTCTCATTAGTGTTATCAAGATAGCAGGCCAAACCCTCGCGGTCCGTTCGATTTTCAACACAGCTTTAACCAAGTTGCTGGCATATCCCTTTCCCCGGAGCTCTGGTTCCACCCCAACTAAATACAGATACCAGTGAGGAGAAAGGATGTGGCATTTGTGTATAGAGCACATTAAGTCAGAAACGGACAACTGTCTGAAGGTCGACCTCAACCCCAGATTAAGAATTATGGATAACCCTCCATTTCTGATACCTCGCCATAGGGTCATCTCCACTCTATCGGAGGGCAGCCATACCGCTATCCCTTCCAAGTTTGGAGAAGTTGCGTAAACTTCGCCGTACGAAACACTATAGCGAACCAGCGTTTCAAACACATGATGCAGCTTATTCCTCCTTTGCAATGCGTCAGGGATGAAATAAGTGAATAGAGGATCATCATAAAACGCGCGGCTCAGTACTTTGGCTGCTGCTCTAACTTGTGACTTATCCAAGCGAATAGGACTGTTTATTGAGATCATAGCCCATCTCCTATGCCCAGCCTCCAGGCTGATTATTAATCTGCTCAAGGTGAGCATCATGATTATGGTTTCCCAATGCCAGTGAGTCAAGGCTGGAAGAGGGAAATCCCCTCATCTGCCTTGACCTGAAGTGGTTTAGGACAACAATCCCGAGAATTGTTGAGTCAATCCCGAGACCTAATGCACTGCCTTTAATCGCTTTCTGTGCTAAGCCCAAGATGGGCATGATGGCATACCCAAGCTGGCATATGCGCTGTATAATGGAACTGCTTGTTCATGAAGGATCGTAGAGGAGTGCACGCTCAGCTTATCCTATCAGCCTGACATTTAACCTGATATAAGGACAGACTTAGCCGAAGCATAATGGAGGGACGTGATGAAACTGAGGACAGCGAATGGATGTTGATCGCCTCGCACAACGGGTGATGGCAAAGCGCCTCCCAGTCACCAATAGGAGGTTAACAAATGAAGGTAGTGGATCTAGCAGAAGAGCATGAACAATTGTATTTCGTATGCTTAGAAGACTGGTGCGAAGAGATGAAAGAGGCAGGAGGCCACAAACAGGTCTGGTACAACAAAATGAAGAACAAAGGCCTCCGAGTGAAACTAGCATTAGATGACCGTGGAGAGGTCGGAGGAATGATACAATACATTCCTATAGAGCACTCTTCCGTAGAGGGGAGTGAACTGTATTTCATAAATTGTATCTGGGTTCACGGGTATAAAAAGGGGAGAGGAAACTTTCAGAAGAAAGGGATGGGGAAGGCTTTGCTCCAGGCTGCTGAGAATGATGTGAAAACCAAGGGTGTAAAGGGTATTGCGGCATGGGGAATTCCCTTGCCGTTCTGGATGAAGGCATCGTGGTTCAAGAAGCAGGGATACACCAAGGTGGACAAACAAGGATTCCTGGGATCGGTTCTTCTATGGAAACCTTTCACCCGCGAAGCGATACCTCCTAAATGGATTAGACAGAAGAAAAACACAGAAACGATACTTGGCAAAGTGTCGGTGACGGCATTCTTGAATGGATGGTGTCCGGCTCAGAACTTGGTTTTTGAAAGAGCGAAAAGGGCTGCCTCAGAGTTTGGAGATAAGGTGATGTTTCGAGGTATTGACACATCTGATAGAGAGAACTTCTTAGAATGGGGAATTGCCGATGCCTTGTTCATAGACGACAAACAGGTACGAACTGGACCTCCTCCTTCGTATGAAAAGATAAAGAAGATAATAGCAAAGAGAGTTAGAAAACTATAGCTACTGGATGTTCCTCGAGTGAATCATGCTACGGGAGGGAACCGACCTTCACTCCGCTACGCGAACAGCCGCCTCTTGGGAGCATCCACCTCAAGTAATGAGCCCTGTTATCAGTTGCTTCAGCCCCACGCTGAGCCTCTAGCCGACACTGGGAGAATCAGGTGATAAGATGTAGTGACCGTTCCTGCAATCGGCCGAACCGCCGTTGCATAGGGCGTCAATCGACAGGTCAACAACAATAGTCAGAGTTGTTGGGTGGATGGCACCATGTGGCCGTTTGTTAAGCCAGAGCCGCAACGATCACCACCTGACAATCTAGATCGCTACTTACGGGCGACGAAGAGGGCTCGGTCGTCGTCGAACTGCCACGTGTTCACCAGCCATGTCAGCCGAAGTCGGTGTCCACGTTCGGTTCTGCGCGAACCTTTTTCGAATTCAAGCTACGGGACGAAAAACGGAGGAATCTGAAAAAGGAATAATTATGGGGCAGCGGTTAATGGACACTTTGGGGCTTGCTCCTGCTATCGATAGAATATCCCAAAAACAAGTCCTTTCCTCGCACCTCTCTAGCAGTTTGACTCCCTTGCTTGACGAATACTGCTAGCGCCTGTAGAATCACTATGGCTTTGAGTGACAGGCAAGTAGCTGCTGTAAAAGCCAGAACGAGTTGCTTCTTCTCCAAGAGTAGTTCGGAATGCTTCCAAGCTGGCTGGGATTTCGGTTGGTGAATACCGAATTGAAGAAAGAAATATAGCATACGATCGTGGATAAAGGCGTCCGCATCCTAGTCAAAGATCTCGGTGAGCAACCAAACAGCGTACACGGCTGGAGCCTTTGCCACCTATAACATCAAGATAACGAAAGGCAAGGTTAAAGAAAGTTTAACCAATCAACCAGCCACTTTCGACCTGAAAAAGTAGGCAAGGCGTGGTTGATTTCTAGTTGCACCATCTGGGACAACAAACTTTGTGGAAGCACCATCATGGTCAGTGTTCCCATTGTCGAGGGCCCTATCACCGGTCCCGGCGCGCCATTTCTGATAAACACATCTCCAGATCAGGCATTGGCAGCCGCGGGATACGAAGCAAAGGAATATTTTGTCTCCGGCACCGCCACGTCATACCGTAGTGTCAATGACTTGCCGGCCAACGGGATGTGGGAAGTAGAATCGGCGGAATCCGCCGCCTACAAGACCCGCATTCTGGTTTACCGGCCTGTCGATGCCGCCAGGTTCAACGGCACCGTGGTGATGGAGTGGTTCAATGTATCGGGCGGACTCGAGGTCGGACCTGATTGGACGCTCATGCACAACGAATTGCTCCGCCGCGGTTACGCTTGGATTGGTGTGTCGGCACAATACGGAGGAGTTGAAGGCTATGCAGCCACTTCGTTGGGTCTTGTCAAACTGGATCTTAAAACTGCGGATGCCAAGCGTTATGGTTCACTGAGCCATCCTGGAGACGAATATTGCTACGATATTTATTCGCAAGTTGCCAGAGCCATTCGCAGCCCGGGCAGCGTCAATCCGCTTGCCGGATGCCATGTCGAACGAATACTGGCGGTAGGTGAATCACAATCCGCTATGCAGCTCACTACCTATGTCAATGCTATCCAACCCCGCGTTCAACTCTTCGATGGTTTTCTTGTGCATGGTAGGCCGTGTTCTGCATCGTTGGGCAGTGTTTCATTAGACGGGGGCGATTTATCAAAGGTGAAGGAGATCGGTCTATCAAATATGGCTCCGGTTTTCCTGCGCACTGACATCGACGTTCCCGTTCTGATATTGGAGTCGGAAACAGATGTTATGATACTTGGCTATTATAAAGCAAGGCAGGACGATACGGATAAAATCCGACTGTGGGAAATGGCGGGTACCGCACATGCCGACCTCTATCTAGTGGTTACAGGCACCGGCGACACTGGTAATGATCCATCGGTTGCCAATGTGGTTGAGGTAACAAGCCCTTATCCCGGCTTTATTGAATGCGACCTGCCGATCAATGCTGGGCCGCAGCATTTCATTGCAAAAGCGGCGATTCACCAACTCGATAACTGGGTGCGCACCGGTGTTAGCCCGACCGTCGCTGACCGCCTCGAAATCGCTGGCGATCCCCCTGCATTTGTGCTCGATGCATTTGGCAATGTAAAAGGTGGCATCCGCACCCCATATGTCGATGTACCTATCGCCAGGCTTTCCGGTCTGGGTCAACTAGACGTATCGATAGTCGTCTCTCTTTTCGGAACTACTAAGCTGTTCGATGACGCGACACTCGCAACACTGTACCCCGACCATGGTGCCTATGTGACGGCTGTTGAAAACGCCACAGATGCAGCCGTCCAAGCCGGCTTTTTAATGCCCGAAGACGGTGAGTTAATCAAGGCGGCCGCGGCAGCATCCGACATAGGCAATCCATGACGCCAGAGGGATAAAGATTCTCCCCCCACCCGATATCGTTTCTTACTGCCCAATATCGCATAGGCTACGTCGAGCCTCGCAATCGGCACCCGGTAAAAAAATCTAGTAAATAAATACGAAAAAACTTCGCAAGAGCGAGGCGGCGAGATATTATTTGTGGACATGACTCCCTTGATTGCGATACAAACTTCGGTATAGCGTTGCAAGAAAAGGTCTTCTAAAACGCGATATTGTAGATAATACTGAGATTCAGAAAAAACATCTTCTAGATAGAAAGAAACGTTTCTTTTTCGTTAGTCGCGGTGCAACAGAAAAAGGATCGGAGCGGGCATACTGGCCCGCTCCTTGCTATGTGGGCAACAAAGGAACCATTGTCGGAGAGATGCCTCAGAAAGGGGGATGCATTTGTGTCTATTGGAGATCGTGCTAATCATGAGGCGTTCCAGAAGGACTCCATTTCGGTAGGCCCCCAACCTACAATATCCTATGCCTGTCCCAGGGGCAGTCGCTACCGGACTAGGTGGGCTCACCTTCAGCTTCTGACTAATCCATATAGCACCACGCCCGCAATCAAGATTCCTAGGATCGGACCAGCAATCAGCCAAACGTTGAGCGGAGCTTCCTCGTCAGGTGTAGGGGTCGGTGTGGATGTGGGCATGGGCGTGCCTGTGACCACTGGCGATGGGATCGGCGAAGGCGTTGCTGCCGCCGTTGGTGGTAGGGTAGGTGTTGTTGTTGGTTCTAGTGTGGGCGTGGGCGTGGATGAAGGCGTGGGCGTGGGTGTGGGTGAAGGCGTGGGTGTAGTTGTGGGAGTTTGCGTGCCTGATCCATCTGAAGATTCGCCATCCGAACCGACGGCTCTTAATTCCACTGAATCAACATACAGGGTAAGCTGGCTATTCTCTTCGGTAAAGATATAAATTTGTACTTTGGCTACGGTAGCAGATGTCGGTTGATATTGATAATAGCGATTACCGACAAAATTAGCATGATTGCCGCCTAACCATTGACCGCCTAACCAATCGCCCAGATAATCAAATTCATTTACCCACACCGCCCAGCCTCCGGTTATTAAATCTTGGACGTTTTGATACATGCGTAGAAGATGTTCTTGAGCACCGTCAAGAGTAAAAATTTCTGTTCGGGCTTCGTACTGTTCTGGTCCGCCTGTAATTTTCAGGCTATTTTCGGGTCCAAACACATTACCATGATTATTGGTATCAATGCTGACATGGGCAATATCGGTTCGCAACCAACTTTTAGCCCAATTATCCTCATCTAAATCAGAGAAGGTATAATTGCTTATTAGGTTTGGCTGATCAGAGAAATTTAAACCCTGGCTGATGGTTGTCACTGCAATAGGCTTACTAGCCACATACTCTATAATTTGGGCAAAATCATCAACATTATATTCATATGGTTCTGGCTGATCTTCAACTATGGAATGAAATAATAAGATTAACCATTGGTCATTAGCTATAGCTCGATCAACCCAAGATTGAACTTCCATTGGCGAAATGTTATGCGCAACTTCTAGGCAGACAAGTTCATAGTCATTATAAGTATCTGGCCAATGATTAGGACCACCCCGAGCAGCTCGATGAGACTGATAATACTTAGCAATTTCGCTTAAAACTTTCACATTATAGTCACCATAAGGAGTAGCAAAGGATTTGACTTCAATGCCTTGAGTAGCAAAGTCTTGTTTAGAACCCAATAGTTCGTCAACCAGCTGCTGGTCAGAGACGCGGGTTAAGTAAGGATGAGTGATAGTGTGACTACCTATTTCCCAACCATAAGTATCCCGTAGGTTTCTGACTTGATCCCAAGTCATGATCCATTCCTCGCCAGAATTTAGAGAACCAGTTATGCCGAACAGAACTGCTGGGAAATTATACTTAGCTAGAATTGGCATGGCATTTTGATAGACCTCTACCCACCCATCATCAAAAGTAAAAGTGATTCTGGCATCTTCTTGATTCCAGTCAGCCAAGACGTAACCTGGCATCAGTGCGGCTAATAGTAATACCATAAGTGTTATGAAGAGCAATTTATTCAACAGATACCCCATTTAAACAATGTGCTGTTAAAGATCGCTCCGTGTACTGGTAAGCTCTACAATATGGTTCTATTGCCAGATCTCTTTGGGTAATTCGCTTGTTTGAAAGGCTATCCTTTTTGCGCGAGTCCAGCCTACCTTTCGTTGGGTAAATATATCAAACATACTTTTCAGTAGAATCAGATCGATTAGCTGCTTATAACCGAACACGAAAAATGGGGAGTAGATAACTAGCTTCATGTCCTCACTCTCTAACTGAATCGCTAGCATGGTCAGAAGAAACTGTAGCAGAGTGAAAAAGGCGAAGATATGTAACACCTGCATCCCGTTCCCATTTAAAATCATTATTATTGCCGAAGCAAGTGCCACGATACTAAGCATTGGAATTAGGGATAAAGATAGAAATTGAACGGGAAAGACTAGCTTATGCAACCACCCGAATCTCGGGTTTGCGAAAGCATCCTTGTGTCTGATAATAGTCTGAAGATTCCCCCTATACCACCTCAGCCTCTGCCGATATAAGTCTATCAGGGTTTCTGGAGCTTGAGTATCAACACGAGCGTCACAGACTCGGACGCTTCCCTTTGCCTTTAACACTTTAACGGTGCTATCGAAGTCTTCAGTCAATGTAGATGGGTCATAGAAGCCAACGCCTGCCAAGACTTCTTTACGGAAGGCACCAAGGCAGCCCGGGATACAAGGAACTGCGCCAAAGACATCGAAAGCCCTTCTGTATATGTTTATACCTATGATGTATTCTATGGCTTGGCATTTGGTCAGTAAGTTGTGTCTGTTGAATACCTTAACATTACTAGCTACCGCACTCACCCTCTGATCCTCGAATCTCCTGACCATCTCCTTTAAAGCACCTCGATTCACCAAACTGTCAGCATCAATAATCGCGACAATCTCACCTTGGGCAAAGAGCAAGCCGTAGTTTAGGGCTGCTGTTTTGCCGCCATTGGGACGACGAAGTACTGTTACCCCCTCCCCCTTATATCTTGTAGCTATGTCGTATGTTTTGTCCGTAGAGCCATCATCGACAACGATTATCTCCTTGTAAGGATAATCCGCCTCCAAGAGTGCCTCAATAGTCTGCCCCAAGCAAGTCTCTTCGTTGTAAGCTGGAACGATAATGGTTACTCGGGGATAGGAATACATATGTGGAGTTCGAGATTTTGTTTCTAGGTACTTGTGACGTAAGGCTAACGGAATGGTGAAGAAATAATTAAAAAAATTAATAGCCATACCCGTCAACAGCAATACATTGAAAATGGTCGTCTTGCCGAAGACGCCGTAGGATAGTATAACTATGGACAATGAAAGGGGGGTGATCAAGAGAAGAACAAATAATAACGATGGCATCAAGTGGCCTGGCTTCACCTCATCTTCTTTAGCTCTTGGCTGCTTGGCTGCTAACACCCAGAAATAGCTGGCCGTGAACAGGGCAATACCAAAACATATCAGAGTCGTCTTGATCGGCATTATATAGAAAATCAAGCCAACAGCAAGCATAACGAAGATTGCAGTGACAATTATTCTCTTTTCAATCATTGCATGCCCCGACCCCCTTAGGGTTTGCTGATTCAAACCTTTTGTTGACGCTGGGGCTTTGCCCTGTCAACACCCGGCTTACCCTATGCTCCTGGCCTTGGGCTTCTTCTATCTCCCCTTTGTCACCAATCGAACTGCAGTTGGTATAGGTATACACACTGCGACAGGAGCTCCTCAACCGCCATATCCAGGTGTTTTGCTTCAATAACTCTTACGTTATATTGAATAGCAAGAGGTATGGCCTCGCTAGCGATTTTGGGAATGGCAATCAAGATTGAGTCTGTGGCGCCTATGTCAAATGCCTTGGCATGCAGCCTCAAGACTTCCACTGCCGATACCTCCTTCTCGTTAAAGGCGATATCTATGGCTAGCTTATGCCCCAAGGCGCTAGAATCTTTGATAGCATATACGTCAAGCTCATGTTCCACCGTCGAACCACCCATGACCTTGGCTGGACTTCGCACATCATAGCCTGCCTTCGATAGAGCATCAACAAGCTGTTCCTTTGGTTTGATCTCAGCCTCGATCCTCTCCTTCCCCAACTCGTTTAATTTGTAGCTATAAAGACTTACCTCATTGGCTTCGTATTTAGGGAAATACACCTGGCATTTTAAGCAGTGGTATTCCTCAGTGGGAGCGCTGGATAGCCCGCCACACCTCTGACATTTGTAGTGAATACCTAAACTTCGATAATCAACCCCGATGGCGCGTAACTCTTTCCTACACTTGGGACAGAAGTATCCCTTTTCAGTAACGAAAGTCTCCTCAGGTCCTACACAGGCACAGGCAAAGTGCTCCAGGACCCGGCACCTGGTTAGCTGATTGCAATCGCACTTTGGGCAGCGGATACAGAGCTGAATTATGAATGCCCCGCACTTGGGGCAGGAAAAAAGGGTTTGGGAAAATTGCTTTTCCAAGATATTGCTTTCAGCCAGCGACTCGAGGGTCCATATGATCTGCGTATCATCGGCACCCAGTAGTCCATTAACGCTGGGATAGCTATACCCGGTCTTACTCATTAGGTCAACTACAGGGTTGATTTCCACATGGTTCCCATTTAGCATCTTCTCGAGTAATCTTAGCCCTTGTGGAACTAAGGCTTCTCTCTCCTTTACTGGCTCCGCTTTTGGTCCAGTTGGAGCTACCCTGGCTTGAGGCGCCTTTGACTTCTCCTTAGTTGTTTTCACCTGTTTGTCTATCCCATCCCGTCTCAGGAATCGGCGGGATTTTCTCTCAAAGATAAACAATATCGCCGCGGCGAAGGAGAAGAGTATGCAGAAAATCAGTGGCAGAACAGAAGTCTTCTCAGGTATGACGTACAAGACCACAACAACTGTCAGAATCGCCACGATCATCCCAAACATCCCAAATATCCATACAAAAGCCCTGCCCCGGGATTTGATCCTTTGTAAGCGTTTATTATTCATAAAGCCAGTTACTCGATGGATTGTTACGGTCACCAATGGGGCAAGGCAAGACCTATATTGGGCAAAAGAGCACGTCTCGCCTGCACTTATGTATCCTTTGACTCCTCAGCACAGCCTGCCTGCTAGCTAAGGTACCTGTCCGAATCGCCCATGGCCTTTTGGTGCGCGGCTAGATACCACCGTAGGTCAAAGAGTTGATCACCATTCGCCACCGAACTGCTCCGGAGCGAAAATCGGAACACGAAGGACCATGGGCCCAACTGGGGTCTCCCCGTCGCAGCGAGGAGAGCAAAACTGGGTGCTGCGGACTTGGTAGAATCTTGCAGCAGAAGTTCTTATACTACGGATTCGACGCGTTGTCAATTTACTTATCTTACCTTTACCCACATTTTCTTCAATTTTGTTATCATAACCTCTACTGGAGGAATGACCCAAGATACGGCAGCTTCCAAAACGGAGTCCTTCTGGAACGCCTCATGATTAGCACGATCTCCAATAGACACAAATGCATCCCCCTTTCTGAGGCACCTCTCCGACAATGGTTCCTTTTTCACGATTTGATACCAATCGACTACGAAATATATATAAAAAAAGGACCGCGCAAAATTGAGCGTGTCTCTTAGCTTCGACAGATTGACCAGATAATATTTATCAGCGCCCCTTTTTGTAGAATGGATCGCTAGGTTGATTTTTCTTATAACAAATATGTTAAAATCAGGGTGTCGGCAGACCTAGTGATGTGACACCCTGATTTTCTAAAAATTCCCGAAAGGCTTATGGCTTTTTGAAGCTGGTGAGCCGTGCGGGATTCGAACCCACGACACCCTGATTAAAAGTCAGGTGCTCTACCCCTGAGCTAACGGCCCCCGTTTCAGCTTCGGCGAGCGGTCAAATCACGCCACTTTTTCAGGGAGTCAGCGTCTTGCCTATCGCCACGCTGATTGTACCTAGCTCTCCTTCTCCTGTCAATGCTGAGTGGTAGCTATCGAACAAGGTGGCTGCTGCTCAGTGCGGGGGGGCATAGTAAACGGGCTCCGACATGTCGGGGCCCGTTCATTTGGTCGAGCTGTAGGTCTAATCAGCAAGAATCTTCACTGCCTCTTGCCTATAGGCGTTCATTAGACAGGATATTCCAATGACCTTGGCGCTCTTTCTGGCCTTGCCTCAATGATCAGGTCTTCTCCGCTTCTGTACGTCTTAGCGAAGGAAAGTCTCAGGGCTCGCTCGACGTCCGTTATTTGCAAGTCACCCACTGCATCAATTCCTTTGCCCATGATCTTGGGTGCCAAGATCACTACAAACTTATCTACAAGCTGCTGGCGGATTAATGAGGTGATGAGTGTCGCCCCCCCTTCTACCAGGATAGAGGAGATGTTCATCTGTCCTAGCTTTTGGAGCAGGTCTCTTAGATCGACATTGCCTTCCCTATCCTCCTCGACCGCCAGAATCTCAATGCCCATCTGCTTCAAGGAGGACAATTTCTCACTATCAGCTTGCGAGGTGGTAGCGATAATCGTGGGGGCAATCTCCTGGTCTCTGAGAATCTTGGAGCTGAGTGGTATTCTCATTCTGCTGTCGGTGACGATGCGAATTGGATTTCTCCCTTTTACCAGGCGTACTGTTAACTGAGGGTCATCTGTTAGAACGGTCCCTGCACCTACCAGGACTGCATCATGGCAGCTGCGAAGTCTGTGGGCCAGCCTCAGAGACGGCTTGGAGCTTATCCACTGTGAATCCCCTGTGACGCTGGCGATTCTGCCATCTAAGGTCTGTGCGAACTTCACGGTGACAAAGGGAATTCCCGTTTGAATATACTTGAAATAGACCTCGTTGAGCCGGTGACACTCTTCGCTTAGAACCCCAACCCTTGTTTCAATCCCACGCTCCCTGAGAACTTCGATGCTTCTGCCATTAACTTGTGGGTTTGGGTCCATAGTTCCGATGACAACTCTTCCGAGATTGTGTTTGAGGAGGACATCCAGGCAGGGAGGGGTTTTCTTCCCATGGTGGCAGCAGGGCTCCAGGGTGACATAGAGGGCTGCGCCGCTTATGTCCTCCCGGGCATGCCGGATGGCGTTGATCTCGGCGTGGTTGCCCCCGTAGCGGCGATGATAGCCCTGGCCAATTATCGTGCCATCTCTTATAATCAAAGCGCCTACCACAGGGTTGGGACTCGTCTTTCCCAGGCCCCTGCGGGCGAGATGCAACGCTTTTCTCATGTAGTATTCGTCATTCAATTTCGTTTTGACCTCGCTTTGCTCAAGAATACCCCCGGCGTGACTGTCAAATCATAGCGCGAACCATGCTCAGTATACCTGCTTGCCAGCGCACGTCAACCACGAGGTAATTCCAGATTCTCTACACCCATTGAGGTTGGGAAGGCTTGGAGCATACAGAACTAAGATATGAATGGTTTTGGAGGCTGATATGCGATAGCCAGCAAATGATAGCCAGGTGGGTGACTAAGACGATAATTTCACGCGGGAGACAAAGATGATGTCAAAGGGTGAGAAATACCTCATTGAGGCTTCTTAATTAGGCTGGGCTGCTCCTTCTTCAAGGGGCAAATCTAGCTGTAACTTGGGGTTTATGGTCGTCCTGTGGCAGGCTCGACAGTAGTATCGCTGCCGGTGGCCTTCCTTTACATAAACAATCCCTGACTTGTGCAACCTCAATGAGTTGCAGTGTGGACACCTGCCATACTCAGGATGCTCATGATACATTGCTAGCTACCCCTCGGGACGTTCATCCCCTCTTGATACCAACGTTGGGATATGGAACTTCATCTTGAGATGTGCCCAGTCGTCAGCGGACTCCGGGGGAATTATCCTGTCCGGAACATACTTGTAAACTGCAGAAATTACAGCAGAGACCTTTCTCGAACTCGCCACCGTATCTGGGACATACTCATCTGCCACGGTAATGAGAGAAGAGCGCACCTTCTGAGGAAGTTTGTCCAGCCTGTTAATGACCCTATCGATGGCTTTAGGTGGCACACGCTTATCTAATGTATTCAAGTAAAAGAGCAGCAGCCTATCTGGTATGTATCTGTCCACCAACTTTACCTCAAGCGAGATTACCTTCTTTGAGACAAACTTAGCCGGCGGTTCCAAGATAGACCTCTTTTTTCTGGACGACATGTCTTTTCCTCCTACACGGGTATACTGGAATTAGTGACAATATGCTAATGCATTAGAGCCGTGGAGCTATTATAGCGTTTATAGCCCACCCTCGTCAAGTCTTTTGTCTTCACTAAACTTAACGAATCTTACATTTTCAAGGTAGCTGCATGTCCACCCTCATATCTCCTTCTATTCACCCATCTACCGATATGTAGGCCTGATATGGCGATGACGTGCCCCATCCCTGTTGGGGAATGGTCTTTTTGATTTACCTCGGGTTGTGGTAGAATCTTCGAAACTGGACTGAAGCAACCGCGTTGTGGAGGAGGTCCCCATGCCAAAGAAAATCCCTCAAAAACTGGAAGGATTTGATCCATTCGGTGAACTGATAGGTTTGACTTTTACCAGGTGCGAGAACGGATACAGCCAATGCGTCTTAGAGGTAAATGAGAAACTGCTAAACCCTCATAGGGTTTTGCATGGAGGCGTTACCTATTCAATGGCGGACACTGGCATGGGTGCAGCGCTTTATTCTTGCATGGACGATGATGAGCTATGTGCAACCATAGAAAGTAAGATCGTTTATTTCAAGGCAGTGACATCTGGTAGGCTTACCTGCGATACAAAACTTGTTCACAGAAGTAAAAGAATTGCTACCTTAGAATCAGAAATAAGGAATGGTGAGCGCCTCATCGCCAAGGCGCTCGGGACCTTTTCCGTATTTAAGGAAAAGAGAGATTGAATGTGTCGAGTAACGAAGACTGCTCAGATGGCGAAGCGCCGTGTAACATAGTATATGTGGATTCGAGCAAATCCCTTTTCAATCCTAGCAGGGCGTTTGCGTGCCTGGATAGTGCCCTGAATCAGTCCTGACGGTCGTTGATCGGGCAAGAGCCAATCGTCTTATGGCGCTACTGTTTCTTCGCAGTGAGCTGTTTCTAGCGTCGTTTCTTTGCTATATCTGCGATCTTCGTCTTTGCTAGCGAACTCCCAATTCGCCTGAGGTCTCACGGCTCGCATTCTTAGCGGTTTGGACCTTGTCCCGAAGAAACCGCGTTCATATTCCTCGAAATTAACCCCACGCATGAACTCAACCCTGCCAATGCCATAGCACAGCACCCACATTAGCCCGCTGGTGGGGTGACGAATGATGCTGGACATAATGGTTCGCCACAGGCCGGGAACGCTCATGTCCTTGTCTATCAAGTCTTTGCCAAAGTGCTGATGTGACTTGTTGGTGTAGAAGAAGTACCTGCTCCACTGATGAACGAAGTCTGCAATTGATTCAGGCGGTCCATAGTAGAAGATAGCATCCTCAGCCCATACGAACTTGCGCCGCTGTTGAATGCAGGAGTAGAAGATAAACTGGTCATCAGCGAGAGAGCAGGGTAACAAAAGGTGTTGATAGAAATCTCTTGACAGAGCCATTACGCGTCCGTCCACACTCCACCATGACATACCTTTTTGTCTTCTGATCCGGCGTACCAGAATCCAGTCAAAATATGCTGCCTGCTTTGCCGGATTGAGGCTAAGCCCAGGGCGGGTACGGACAAGACCACCCTGCACTAGCGCAGTCGTACCATCACGGAAATACTGTACCAGCTTCAATATGGTATGTTCACTCGCCAACCTCACGTCGGCGTCAATAAAGACAACAACATCCGCATCGGTGACTGAGAAGGCCAGATTCATTGAGTCCTGCTTGCCTTTCCTTTCTTGCTTTCTGATTAGCTTCACCCTTTGGTCTCTGGTGGCAACCTGCTGCACGATATCATCTGTTTGATCGGTCGATGCATCCGATATCACATATATATGCTGGATTTCAAACCAGTTATCCTGCTTTGCCATGACCACGTCATTCAACAAACCTTCAATACAACTCCCCTCATTAAATGCAGGAATGACGATATCAACTGTCGCTGTTGCCTGCTCGAGTTCGTCCTCGATTGTGTCCCGGGGGAGAACTCTTCTTGTCATCGGTGTGACTCTGTTTGCCATCTGTATCTCCTTTTTTGGGTTCTCTCATTGCCAGCAGGGTTTGTTCACAGAGTGCCAATGCAATGGTTCTGCGTCAATAACTGTGATGCGGGCCTGTAGCCCATGTTTAAGCAAGCGGCTGCGATGGCTGGTTAATCGTCCGCGCCAGAGCAGCGTTGCCATTGGGGAGTTCTACGGTGGGGCTAGCCAATTGGGAAACTGCTTCGTGACTCCGCACTTTTTGCAAACGTCGAAATCCCTCTCGGCTATTACGGAGTGAAGAGCATATCCCTTGCTCTCGCCGCAGTACATTGTCTCATACTCACTCTCTATCCTCATCTCTCACCTCATCACTCACCTCTCCAAACAGACCTTCACCTTCCTCTTGCACCGGCTCATTGGGCATGAACTCATCATCTCTAGTGATAGTCCCCAGAGTAAAAGATGGCTCATGGGACTCAGTGATATGTTTTCCCCAACAGTGGGCATGACTAAGAACCCCGCAGTCGCAGCGGAAAACTGTCCTCCCACCATGAAGGGGATTGCCACAGACACTACAATTCATAAGCTGCTACCCTCTCTCCCTTTCCTCATTCCTGATTTAATCGCCTTTGTTCTCCCTCCCATATCTTGCCTCCCCTATCCCTGACCGTTTGCAGGCCTTTGGTCAAAGCTTCGGCTTTTTCCGTTAGCGGCTTTGTATCGCAATCAATGATTTCTGTGCATTTCAAATACCTTTTCATTGGAGCCACAGGGGCACCTCTTTGAACGTGATTGGCACGCATGGACTTGTCAGAAGCAGAGCTTGGAACTTTTCGGGGGCTGTCCCGACGATATGCCGCCGACTCTCTTCGTGTCAGCGCGGCTGAGGTCGAAAATAATCGTCAGTGACAAGCGTCGTAGCAGGCTCGTTCCTCTCATGGCCTGCTCCGACATACATACTACCAAGAGTTGAACAGTTTGTAAATAAGGCTCGGGCCGTTCCCCGGTGCCGGTATGTTGCCATCGGGGGGCGGCGGTCGTAAAATGGAGGTGGACTAATGCAAGCATATCATGTCAAGTGCCGTGCCAAAAGGGAGTTGAAGCACGCTAGGAGCATAACCTTGGGAAATGGGTGAGCCTGGTGAACGCGCCAGGTAGAGAAAAGAGGAGTGATGGGAATCAGACTTCACAAGATGCCTGAGGTTGAAAACCCGGTCCTGATAGCTGGTTGGCCAGGAATTGGCAACGTTGGGATAATAGCGGTTGATACCTTGAGAGGAACAGTGAGGGCAGAGGAATTTGGGGAAATAGAGCCTTGGGAAATTTTCTATCCCAAGAAGGTTCTAATTAGAGATGGCGAACTCATGGATTTAGAGTTTCCCATTAACAAATTCTATTTTGGGAGAACTGAGAAAAAGGATTTGATATTCTTCATCGGAGAGGAACAGCCTGCTCAAGCAGGGAGGTCCTATGCCGAAGGAAGGAAGGCCTACCAAATGGCTAATCTTGTTCTGGATGTCGCTCTAGAGCTTGGGTGTCGGAGAGTTTATACCTCGGGAGCAGCTGTTGCCCCTATCCATCATACTGTGAGACCAAGAGTTTGGGCAGTGCCTAATAACGAAAGTCTAGTCGATGAAGTAAGAGACTATGAGAATACTGTACTAATGTCAGACATTGAAGGAAGAGAGGGACAAGGCAATATCACTGGCTTAAATGGGCTTTTGTTGGGAGTTGCCAAGAGGAGAGGCGTGGAGGCCATCTGCGTAATGGGTGAGATACCAATTTATCTCCAGGGAATTCCCTTGCCCTACCCAAAAGCTTCGAAGTCGGTACTGGAGGTATTGACCGCTGCCCTGGGAATCAGTATCGAAATGGAGGGAATCGATGAGCTTGTCGAAAATAGCGAAAGCGAGATTGAAAAGTTGTACGAGATGTTTCCTTCGGAGGTGAGGGGCCAGCTTGATAAACTGAAATATGTGACTTATGCCAAGCCAACTGAGCCGGGGCCGATAACCGAGGAGGATAAGAAGAGGATCCTCGAGGATATTGACAGATTCTTCAAGAAAGAACCTAAGGAAGATTAGAATTGAGTGAAGAACACCCCTTCAAAATCTATGCCAAGCCGGAATTAGAGAGCTCATCCCTGGTGGTGGGTTGGGGTGAGGATGCTGGCAAGCTGGGGACAAAGGTCATTGACTACCTGAATAGGAAACTAGGAGGCAAAGAGTTCGGCGAGATTGAACCTGCGGGTTTCTTTGCGCTGGGGGGAGTCTCAGTAGAAGATGATGTAGCCCAATTCCCAGAAGGCAAATTCTATTGGTGCCCGGAAAAGCATCTGGTGATTCTCAGGAGTAGCCGACCTATATCTGATTGGCATAGATTCCTGGACTCAGTTTTGGATGTAGCTGAACGTTATTGCCATGCGAAAGAGCTATACACTATTGGCGGCATGCTTTCTCCGGCTGCTCATACCAGTCCCCGAGAGTTGTTAGCCGTAGCCAATTCACCAGAGATGAGAGAAATCTTGGGCCAGTATGAGCTAGCTAGGGGCTTCGATTACGAAACCCCGCCTGGTCAAAGACCAACCCTGAACTCTTTTCTCCTATGGGTTGCCAAACGGAGAAACGTCGCGGCGGCAAGCCTTTGGGTGCCGATACCTTTCTATCTGGTAGCAGTCGAAGACCCCGAGGCTTGGAGGAAAACGGTTGAGTTTCTCGATAGGAGATTCGGTTTAGGGATCGATTTCAGAGATCTCGATGAGGATGTAGCGAGGCAAAATGAAAAGATAGCTCAGCTGAGGAGTCATTCCTCTGAGGTCGATAGCTATATCGGGAAGTTGGAAAGCAACCTGGGCCTAACTCAAGAGGAAAACGAGAAACTGGTTAAGGAAGTGGAAGAGTTGTTCAGAAAAAGAGATTGAAGTTTGGGCTATTCCACGAACTTGAGAGCACGGTTTTGGTGAGCATGCAAAAGCGACCATGAGGTCGCCTTTGTTGCTTTCAAGTCCTTGAGAGTGACTGCCCGCCTTTTTCACCACGTGAACCATTGACAACAGTCCTGCGGTCGTTTACGATGGGCGTACCCTAAAGTGACGCAACATTGCGCTAACCAAGATCAAGAATGAAATGCCCAAAATGCCAGTTTGAGAATCCTGCAGAAGTGAAATTCTGTGGTCAATGTGGAGCCAAGTTGGAAAGGATCTGCCCACAATGCAATTCTTCGAATCCTCCTCAGTTCAAATTCTGTGGTGAGTGCGGCCACGATCTAGCAGTTCCCTCGGAACGACCCGCAGCAGACCTCTCCTTCGAAGAGAAGCTGGAGAAGATCCAGCGCTACCTGCCGGGAGGGCTCACCGAGAAGATCCTGGCCCAGAGAGGCAAGATCGAGGGCGAGCGCAAGCAGGTCACCGTCATGTTCTGCGATGCCGAAGGGTTTAGCCTGCTGTCGGAGAAGCTCGGCCCAGAGAAGGTCTACGCCATCATGGATGAGGTCTTCGAGACGCTCATCCACAAGGTCAACGAATTCGGCGGCACGGTGAACAAGATGACCGGCGACGGTGTTATGGCGCTCTTCGGAGCCCCCATCGCCCTGGAGGACGCTCCTCAGAGGGCTATACGCTCCGCCCTGTCAATACAGCGGGAAATAGCCAGGTTCAGCGACCGCACAAAGGCAGATACTGGCGCAACTTTAAGGATGCGCATCGGCATTCACACCGGCCCGGTCGTGGTGGGTAGCTTGGGCAACGACCTGCGGGTAGAGTTCACGGCGGTGGGAGATACCGTGAACCTCGCCTCAAGGATGGAGGGGCTTGCAGAGCCGGGTACGGTCTATGTCACCGAGGACACATTCAAGCTCACCGAGGGCCTGTTCCGCTTCGAGGCATTAGGGGAAAGAAAGGTCAAAGGAAAGAAGACACCAGTCAGGGCCTACAGGGTGATTGCCCCCAGCACCAGCAGGACCAGGTTTGACGTCAGCGCAGAGCGGGGCCTGACCCCGTTCCTTGGCCGTGAGAGGGAGCTCGAGCTGCTCCTGGACGGCCTTGAGAGAGCCAGGGCAGGCAGAGGCCAGGCATTCTCCGTCATGGGCGAGGCCGGAGTCGGCAAGTCCCGGCTGCTATATGAGTTCAGGAAAGCCATAGCCAACGAGGATGTTATCTTCCTGGAGGGCAGATGCCTATCATACAGCACCAACGTTGCCTATCACCCGGTCATAGACCTGTTGAAGTCTACCTTTGACATCCACGAGGGGGATGACGACGACCGCATCAGGGATAAGGTGAAGAGAGGCCTCAAGGAAATGGGGGCAGATCAGGCGTCTACGCTGCCCTTTGTGTTGGAGCTGTTGTCAGTCAAGGAGAGTGGAATAGACGCCTTAGGCCTGAGCCCCGAAGCCAGGAAAGACCGGACCCTGGAAGCGCTGAAGAGAATCGTGCTCAAGGGGTCGGAGATGCGTCCCCTGGTTGTGGCGGTTGAGGACCTCCACTGGGTTGACAGGAGCTCCGAGGATACCCTAAAGAGTCTGTTGGATGCTATATCAGGGGCGCAGTTACTACTCATATTCACCTACCGACCTGAATTCGTACATACATGGGGTGGTAAGTCATATCACAACCAGGTGAATCTGAATCGCCTGTCCAACCGTGAGACCCTGGCGATGGCAGCCTATGTCCTTGGGACTGAAGTAATGGGCGAAGACCTAGAAGAGCTTATCCTGAACAAGACTGAAGGCATTCCCTTCTTCGTCGAGGAGTTCATGAAATCTCTGAAGGACCTCGGCATCATTGAGTGGAAGGATAGCGGCTACTATCTCGCCAAAGACATCAAAGACTTGACCATACCGAGCACGATTCAGGACGTAATCATGGCCAGGGTAGACTCTCTTCCTGAAGGTGCAAAGAGCGTACTTCAGACCGGCTCTGCCATAGGGAGGGAGTTCAGCTGTGAGTTGATTAAGCGGGTAACGGGCATCCCGACGCAAGAAATGACTCCTCATCTTTCGGTGCTGAGGGACTCGGAGCTGCTGTATGAGAGGGGTATATTCCCACAGGCGACCTACATATTCAGACACTCACTAACTCAAGAGGTAGCATATGACAGCCTGCTCGTCAAGAGGAGAAATGAGATACACGAGAGGATAGGGCAGGCGATAGAGGGGCTGTATCCCGACAGGCTTGAGGAGTTCTACGAGGTGCTGGCGCATCACTACGCCAGGAGCGAGAACTCGGAGAAGGCCTACCAGTATCTGAAGCTGTCAGGGGACAAGGCAATACTCAACTATTCTCTCTGGGAAGCCTTTCGGTTTTATAAAGAGGCTATCAACGTGCTCAGCCAGTTGCCAGATAATGATGAGAACAGGAGGAAACATATCGAAGTCCGGCTCAGTGCACATACCGCTTTTGGCCCCTTGGGTTATCCAGAGGACTCAATGCAGATCCTCCAGGAAGGGGAAAGGCTGTCCAAAGAGCTTGGCGATGAGAGCAGCCTGGCAACCTTTTACAGCGCCATAGGCTTGCGCCACATGATGCACGGAGACATTCCCCAGGGAACCGCATATGCCGAGAACGCGTTTGAGGTGGCGGAGAGAATACAGGATATCGATATGGTGGCTACAACCGGAATCTCTCTTTGTCCTGGTTATATGGTGGGAGCACAATACGCGAAGGGGGTTGAGGTAGCCCGACGGGTCACCGCTTTGCTTGAGAAAACGCAAAAGCAGCATTATTCTGGCGGCGGGGTGGTTATGGTATACCCTTCCCTTCTCTCGTTTTGTGGGCACGCTATGGGAGCTCTAGGGGATTTTGAGGAGGGAAAGGCCTTCTGTGAGAAAGCTCTTCGTTTTGCCCGTGAAAACAATGACCTGGTGGCGATCGCTTATGCGGAGTACAACTTCGGCTGGTTCTTCATTAATAAGGGGGACGGCGAGAAGGTGGTAGAACACATGAAGACCGCTCTGCCACTTTTTGAAGAAGTGCAATTTGCTTCCTTGCTGGGTACCACCTGGGCTGGATTGGGATGGGGGTACTACTTGCTAGAGGACTTGGAAGGGGCTCGAGAGCATGCCCAGAGGGTTATCAAGTTCCAGAAAGATGCGGGAATACCCATATTCTTGTCTATCGCGTATTGGCTACTGGGCCTGATTGACTTTGATTCAGGGGACCTGAAAAGTGCTCTAGGTTTTACTGAGGAGGCCTTACAGTTGGCGCAAAGCAACGGTGAGAAATGGCTGGAAGCGAATTCAAGGATCTTGCTGGGCAGAGTATTGGGTCGAGCGGAGAAAACCCGAGTGGGTGAGGCGGAGGAGTCTATCCTGCAAGGCATTAGGATCCTGGATGAACGGAAATTGAAACCATCTTCTTCCCTCGGGTATCTCTTCCTGGGCGAGCTCTACGCCGACGCGGGCCAGAGGGAGAAGGCACTGGAAAGCCTGAAGAAGGCTGAAGGCGCTTTCAAGGAGATGGGGATGGACTACTGGCTGCGCAGGACGGAACAAGTTTTGGACAGAGTATAAGGTTAGCCAAGTTGGCAGCGTTGGCATTCGGGATTCATTGGGAGCGTACGCATGAAAGAAGAGACTGCTCTACTAGCTGAGGTGCCCCTTTTTGCCGCGCTCAAGTCGCCCCAACTTGCGGAGCTTACTAGCAAGCTAACACCCCGAAATTATCGGCGAGGCGAAACCATCTTTCATAAGGATGACCCCGGCTCCACGCTCTATATTATCGAGACCGGCCAGGTGAAGATAGCCACGGCATCCCCAGAGGGAGAGGAGGTTATTCTTGCCATCTTAACGGATAGCGACTTTTTTGGTGAGCTGTCCCTGCTGGATGGGAAGGCTCGCTCCGCCACTGCCACGGCAATGGAAGCCACCCAAGCCCTCACTTTACACCGGAGTGATTTCCTGGAAGTCATCGGCAAACGCCCTGAGATGGTCAGCGACATTTTGGCTGCTTTAAGCGACCGTTTGCGGTGCGCTGATCTTCTACTTGAGGATGCCATTTTTCTCGATTTGCCAGCACGGCTGGCCAAACGGCTTCTAGAACTGGCTGAGAAACACGGCCTCGAAACCGAAAACGGCTTGGAGATACACCTGCGTTTGACACAGCAGGACCTGGCGAACGCTGTGGGAGCCAGCAGGGTAGCTGTCAATAAGCTGCTGGGCATATTCCAGGACAAGGGGCTGGTATCTATTGACAAGAAACGTATCACCATTCTTCGCCCCGACGAGCTGAGAAAGCGCGTCTACTGAGCCGGAACCGCACTGAACCTCTCGCGACCGCACCAAAGTCCACCGAAGTGTAATCAACTTTACATATTTTTTGTAATCCACTTAATAACACCATCGTAGGGACTTCGCTAATATTGGATGCAGAGAGGAGCTCAGTGAAATGGTTACCACACAACTGGCAGGAATGGTCGGGATCACAGGTGCAGTGGCGTGCGAAGTCCTCAGCAGGAAGTCTCCGACGCGCCCACACGCCGAGGCTCAGGAGACGCTGAGAAAAGCCGAAGGCATGTTCCAGGAGATGGGAATGGACTACTGGCTGCGCAGGACGCAAGAGGTGCTGGAAGGGGTACAAAGCTGAAAAAAGGCGTTCATATCAAACAACTACTCCCACAAATACCGCAGGTACTGCATGCCTCGACCCCCATCGGGGCTGCGCAATCTAACTACGCTGCCTTCGCCGGCTAACCGATTTGAGGGTTGATCGTCTGAAGTGATAGCGCTCGTTCCCATAGGTAACTTGGATAAAGACTTCCTGGAAGCTCTGAGGCCACCTCTGGAAGAGGTCTTTGGTCAAAGGACGCGGACAGGCGATAGAACAGCGCTGCCCCGGGAGGGCTGGAATCGGGACCGTGGCCAGCATCACGCCTCTTCGCTGCTTGCTGAGTTGTCCCCTTTACCCCACTCAGGCGATAGAGTTCTCGGGGTGGTTGACGTCGATATCTTTGCTCCCGGACTTAATTTCGTCTTTGGACAGGCAGACATCAGTGGGAGGAGGGCGCTCATCTCCTTGCAGCGCTTGAGGCCGGAGTTCTATGGCTTGCCCCAGGACGAAGACCTCTTCCGCGAGCGGGCACTTAAAGAAGCCGTTCACGAGTTAGGACATACCTGTGGACTTGGGCACTGCCCTGACCGTACCTGTGTGATGCATTTTTCCAACAGCCTCCCTGATACTGATTTTAAGGGTTGGAAATTCTGCTCCATCTGTAAGGGGAATGTCAGCCGAAAACTATAGCCAGGTGTTCCGGGATGGCTGAAGACCGCGTTAGAGAGGCTCTGTTTTATGAGTCTCTTGGAGACAGGGTGAGGTGCCTTACCTGTGAAAGGCGCTGCCTGATCTTCGAGGGGGAGACAGGCTACTGTGCCACCCGCAGGAATACTGACGGGCGTCTTTACACCCTTGAGTACGGCGACATCTCCTCCATCAGCGCCAACCCTATTGAAAAGAAGCCTTTCTTTCACTTCTATCCGGGAACGAGGGCGTTAACTATCGGCAGTTGGTCGTGTAACTTTGGTTGCCCCTGGTGTCAGAACTGTGATATAAGCAAATCACCTCAGAGCATAGGTCAGGGGCAGTATATAACCCCGGCGAGATTCATTGAACTCGTGAGGAGATACCATTGCCAGGGTACCAGTGTCTCCTTCAATGAGCCAACTTTGCTCCTTGAGTATTCCCTGGACATGTTTGTCCTCGCCAGGGAGGAGGGCTACTACAATACTTATGTTACCAACGGCTACATGACCAAGGAGGCGCTGGAAATGCTGGTTGATCACGGCCTCGATGCTATGAATATCGACATAAAGGGTGAGGCTGAGGTAGTCAGAAGGTTTTGCACTGCTGATGTAGGCTTTGTTTGGAGGAATGCTGTCCGAGCCAAGGAGCGTGGTGTGTGGGTTGAGCTGACTACACTGGTCATACCTGGTGTGAATGACGCCGAGGATGGGTTAAGGCGGATTGCCCGAAGAATCAAAAAGGAACTGGGGGATGACACCCCCTGGCACCTTACCGGCTACTATCCGGCATATAAGTTTAGAAGCGAGTCTTATGTCCCTCCGACGCCGGTGAGCACTTTAGCGAAGGCAAGGGATATGGGTATGGCAGAGGGACTTAGGTTCGTATATGCGGGGAATGTGCCTGGACATCCTTATGAGAATACCTGCTGCCCTTGCTGCAAGCAATCATTGATTGAGCGTTACGGTTTCAGTATAACCGGATATAACATTGGCCCGGATAAACGTTGTCCCTATTGTGGGGAGGTGGTCCCTGTAATCGGGGAACCACGTATTCCAAGCCATGAAGGCTGGTAGGGGGTATTGTAAGAAATTGCTGCTTTTCACCGCAGAAGATTTACAGTAGAGTAGTAGGTAGGCGATTGCAATAGTACACTGACTGAATTCAAAAGTCTTTGTAAAAGGAGGAGAAGCTGTGAAGATAATTCGACTGATCGGCTCGCTGGCCTTCGTACTCGGGCTCTTTACCGTAATTTTTGCTGGGATACCTTGGTACGTCTACCACGAACCCGGTTCGCCTTTGTGGCTCAGGATTGCGGTCTATGGCTTTTTGGGTGGTATCCTGCTGGTCTTACTGACGGTGGCCGTCGAACAGCGGAAAGGCAAGGCCCCAGGGGGGGAATTGCCACCCGGTGAGTCCCGGACTCGGGTGTTGCTCCAGAATTCTGCAGAAGTCCCCGGTCGCCAGATCAGCGAGATTTTGGGCTTGGTCAAGGGGCACACTATCTTTGCCATCTGGCTCGGCAGGGACGTTTCCGCTCTGCTGCGACTGATTCTTGGTGGTGAGCTGATTGAGTACACTGAGATGATGGGGCGAGCCCGTGAGGTGGCTACTGATCGGATGTTAGCCCAGGCTGAAGAGCTGGGGGCTGACGCGATCATTAACGTCCGTTTCGTGACTACCAGCGTCGTTGCCAGTGCCGCTGAGCTTTTGGCCTACGGCACCGCTGTCAAACTTCAGTGATTGGTGATAAAGGATTAAGCAGAGTTAAGGTCGGTTGCTGCGGTTTTCATCTAATAATAGTCGCCAAGCAGGTGGATATTACCTAACCTCACATTTCTCAGTCCCTGTGTCTTCGCCTCTGCCAGACATTCCTCTGCGTGTTGCTTGGAGGTAGGTGGCAGATCGTTCATCGAAAATTGGGGGTGGAAGGCGAGGAGAGCATAAGGGATGTCAGGGCTTAGGGAGGCGATAAAGGCGGCAATTCCGGATATTTCCTCCTTATCTATATATCCAGGGATGAGCAGAGTACTGGCTACTAAGAAGGGCGGCGATGGCCTTTTCTTGACGTATTCAGCCAGTAGCGTGAAGTTTTCCAGCGTCCTCTTATTGCTCACACCGCAGAGGGCAGTGTGCAGCTCCTCACTCCAGGCCTTGAGGTCAAACTTAATGCAACCACCGGAGTTGAAAGAAAGCTCAGCCGCCTGTCTCAGTAATGCCGGATGCATCGAACCGTTGGTCTCCCAGCAGATGCGCAGAATCCTGCCCTTATTGCTCTCCAGAGCCAATCGGGAGGCGCGAAGGGCATGCGGCAGTTGAGGTGATGGGTCACCACCGAAGTAGCAGATGCAGGCGGTGCGATCATCGACTGCTTGAGCCAGATCCAGGGCATCAATCTTGCTCTCCCTTGTTGCCGAGTGGCGATAGTGCCAGTTTTGGCAGAACAGGCAGTCAAAGGAGCAGGCCTGATAGAAGACAGCCAGGTTCTTGTAGCCATATTCGGCTCCTTGAGAATAGGCAAACCGAGGGTAACCAGCTCCCGTTCCGCCAGGACAAACCCAATCGGCTACGCAGTTGGTAGGCAGGGCATCATAGTACCAACTGACATTGCCTTTTCTTACGGTGGCACCGACAAGTCTGTTTTCTCTGTTGGTGCGCAGTCCACAATAGCTCCTGCCGTTTGCGGGAATACGGCATTCATTGGCGCAAAGCTGACATATAAGTCCTCCCTCACACTTGGGAGGCTGCTCAGGTAGGCTAAATGGCCTTCTCGCCGCGCTGTGAGCTTTATCAATCAGGGGAAGAACCTGGGCAAAGTCTCTTCGGATACAATCCGGGCATAGCCCTAGAGCTCGAGAGATGAGGGGCGACTTTCTGCCACAGTTTTGGCAGCTGTTGACCGTTCTGGCACTCGATTGCTGATGAATTATGTCCATCTTTGGAATTACCCCACCTCAGCACCGCTGGCGAGGATCATTTGCCGTATTTATAGTACCACAGGGAGTCTATATATCGGCACCACAAAGTGGAGGGAATGCTTTTTGTGGTTAAGGGGGACCTAAAGAAGACTGGAAGCACCCTTGTTGCTTGAATCGGTGAGATCGTTTGCCCCAGGCTGTGTCAATGAATAGCGTCTCAAGTCATGCCTTGCTCTCAGAATGGAGGGATTCTTCTATTGACATTTCCGGCACACTGCGGTATAAACTACTCACCCCTGGGTCCACTATCCTACTCTGTAAGGGTTTGGGTGAGGTTGACGAAGAGGACGCACGTGTCCTGTCCCCGCAATGTTAGCTCGGATTCTATGTGAGCTGGCCGTCCCCAGAATGCGGAGACTGGCATAGTATTCTACAGAATAGAGAGGAGGAGGTTTTATTATGAGAGGAGAAAAAGCGGTCAACCGATATAGCGAAGTCAGGAAAGGTAGCCGGTTCATCGATGAACTATGTCAACGGTTCCCTGACATTCCCCGCAGCATCGTTATCAAGTCGGATGTCCTCCGTAACGGCACTCGTTTTACGCCGCTGATACATGAGGTCGGTCAGCAGAGTTTCCCGCATTTCCTGATCTGGAATCCAGCCCACGTGTGGAACCCGGACCTCAAGGGTATAGAGGAGGGACAGGTTATTACTGTGCCGTGGAAGTTCGACCTGTCCGATGGTACCCCTGTTGTCATCCGTTTCGATCAAGAGAGCCCTTATGAGATCACAAGGCAGGAAGGTGGGCGTCTGTTCCTGCAAAGGGATGGTGAGGCACTTGAGGAGGTGAGTTTCGAACCTGCAACGGAGTGGCTTTACAAGACCACGTCTAGCGGCACACTCATGACCTCGGTATTCATGTCATGGTCCCGACTGGGGCTACTCGCCTGTGCACTGCGTTACTGCGAGTACACCAAGACCGGCGATCAGTGTGTCTACTGCTGCCTCGACTCCACCGTCGAGGAGTTCAAGGATCGCGGGTTCCAGTACACAATGGGCATTAAACCCGAGGACGCGGCTGAAACCTACAGGGCCGCTCAGGAAGAGGTGGGCTTTATCGAGAGTGTTTCCATGACGGGCGGGAGCCTGCTCGACACAGCAAAGGAGATGGAGAGATACATAGCCATCTTCGGCGCCCTTGACAAGGTACGTAAAGAGATGGGTAAGCCCACCTGGTTTTCGGGGTGTTTGACTGCTAGGCCAGACTTACCCTTAATACGAGAGCTGAAGAAGGCGGGCATGGATAGCATCGCCCCTAACATGGATTGCTGGGAAGAGTCCCTGTGGCCCGAGATCGTGCCCGGGAAGCACAAATTTGTTGGCAGGGATTACTGGATCGATTCCCTAATGAAATCCCTGGAGGTCTTTGGGAAGGGCAATGTGGGTAGTGTGTTTGTGGTGGGACCCGAGATGTCAGCCTCCAGCGGGTTCAAGAGGGAGGAGGATGGGATAGCCTCGTGGACGAGATGCTTTGAATGGCTTCTGGAGAGAGACATCGTCCCCGTGACGAGCCAGTGGCAGACAGAGGTTGGCTCCCCCTGGAGCGACCGGGTTCCTGCCCCCACAGATTATTTTCTTTCCGTGGCACGCGCACGACACCGGATTATGGAGAGCTCGGGGATGCGTAAAGTCCAGCATCATCACAGCTATAGAAATAGTGCATGGAGCACGGATGTAGACTTTCGCCGCTTGGTAGGTGGTTGCCGCTGTGAGAACTGCCGATAAGGGTGGTGGGAGCAAGCCAGAGATTCCAGATAGCCGCTATCGATCTCAAATCGCCGGTAAGCACTAGCCAGCCAACACCTGGCATGAGGAGCGTTGTCCTGTTGCTACGCAACCGGGTCAACGAAGGGAGGCAAGCCTTATGAACATCATGCACAGGGTATTCGGTCGGACCTGTGAGAATTGCCCTATCTGTAGCTATGCGCGAGACAACCCTGACGGCGTGCTCTACAAGCTGATGGATTCCCCGATTCACGGTAGCTGGTGCCCTGCATGGCAAGGGTACCGAAAGCTAGAAGAGGAAGGAAAGCCAAGGAAGCAGTCAGAAGGGGTCTAGTGAAAAGGCAGTGGGAGCCTATGCGAGGCCCCGACCTGAACAAAGGGAAACACTGAAGCCTCCAGTTCCCCTCACCAACCTCACTCTCAATTCCAGTTCTGTACTTGCATCATGCACGGGCATCCATTTAACTAGCCGGTCCATATTCTGCTGAAGGACCTACTGTCGATAGACTTCACAACTTCATCAAAGAAAATGGGTATGAATTAAGAGGAAAGTACCACGAGATATATCTGACAGGCCCTCGCAAATCGGCACCAGAGAAGATGAAGACCGTGGTAGACAGCCGATGTCGAACTTCACAGGACGCAAAGTCTGCGCGAAATAGCCATCAACATTGACTTTGCCCTATTGCTGTCATACTATGAATCAACTACTGATCGAGGAGGAAGCCATGGCCAAGCTCACTCAGGAAATGAAAGATATGATAGCGAACCAGCAGTGTTTTGTGGCAACAGCCAGTCCGGAAGGGATCCCTAATATCGGTTCCAAGGGCAGCACCCATGTGCTGGACGATGAGCATATCGCCTTCTACGAACTGGCGGGTGGGCGCACCTGGGAAAACCTCCAGAAGAACCCGAAGGTGGCCATAGCGGTAGCGGACAGGAACAAGATGCAAGGCTACCGCTTTGTGGGCAAGGCGGAGCTTGTGACAGAGGGCGAGCTATACGAAGGCGCCAAGAAGCTGGTAGAGCTTCTCAAGATGCCAGCGCCACCCAAGGCGGCGGTCAAGGTGAAGGTGGAGGAGATCTATGACCTTGGGAGGGGGGGGCTGAAGGTAGCCTGAGATAGGGCGCAGGGCTGGCGGTGCAGCATCGCGGCAATAGTCTTTGCTGATGTTCTTCTTTGGGCCACGCCGGTGTTTCATTGGGGTATTCCGTACAATGTCCCACGGAGAGGGTGAGGACCTTTGGAAGCATCCTGAACCGATGTGAAGGAGGTCAGCAATGATTGATAGCAAATACATAGAGGTGGATGGAGTCAATACCCACTATCTCGTGGGGGGTGAGGGATCACCGGTTATCTTGATTCACGGTGTCGGTGCTGGTGTCTTTGACTGGAAGTTCACTGTTGACCCTCTTTCCCAGCATCACCGTGTATACGCCTTGGATATGGTCGGATACGGACATAGCGACAAGCCCAAGACCAACTACACTTTGGACTACTACGTAGACTTCCTGGAACATTTCATGGATGCCTTACAGCTGAACCGAGCCAGCCTGGTTGGTCAGTGCTTTGGGGGCGGCACCGCCCTCGGGCTGACTATACGATCTCCTGAGAGAATAGAGAAACTGGTTCTGGCGAATAGTGCTTCTCTGGGCAAGGAAACAGGATTTGCAGCAAAGGTTGTACTGAGTCTGCCCTTCTTTCTGCTTGAGTTCTTTAGCAGGCCAACCAGGAGAAGAGTGCGCTGGGGATGGAGAGCGGCGGTCTATGATTCTCGGTTCATTACCGACGAGCTGGTCGACGAAGCATACCACGTGCGCAATATGCCCGGAGCCACATATGCACGCGTCTCCACATACAAAAACAGTTTCGGTGTGGGAGGCCAACGGTACTTCTTCCTAGACAAATTGCTGGAGATCGCAGTGCCTACGCTGATCATCCACGGTAAGAAGGACAGGACCTTCCCAGTTTCTCAGGCACAAAGGGCGCATAGACTAATCAGGGATTCGCAGCTACATATATTGGAAACGTGTGGTCACATACCCCAGCTGGAGAAGCCTGACAAGTTTAACCAACTAGTCATAGACTTCCTGAAACAGCCGACGCCTGTCCCCGTAACGTCTCAAGACCAATCCTGAGTGTTCGTGTCACCGCTTCATAGGACATACCGTATCAAACACGGATCTTGGCTGGCAGTGGAAAGGCAGTGTCAAAGCTGACGGCACGGTAACCGAAGTCGATTGACGGCGTTTGGGACATGATTACCCAAGAATGAGGCCTTTTCAGGTGTTGATCCTGGTTCTGTCGTGATTGAGGGAGAAGCGGATATCACCCTCTTGTTGGCCAAATCTAGAAGCTCTTCGGCGCTTTCGTTATCAACATCAATACGTTATCTTCCTCCCATGCCACCTGTCAAGCCGCTGTGGGTTTGACATTAATCTGTTCAGCACAGGGCTCCATTGCTATTGACATGCGAGTTGAAATGTGAAATCCTAACTGAATGTCTGCCAGTTCATGTTTCCAGGTTCCATTGTCTGTGTATTCCATTTGGGGAGGTATGAATTGAAGTACCGAATTCTTGTCTTGGTGCTGATAATAACGGTTTCTGCCCTGTTGGTCTTATTTCCCAGTTGCCGTGGAGAAGAGGAATCCCAGCCGTACGGCCCCCTGCAAGTACACTTCCCGGAAGATGAAGGAGCCCACCCCGAGTTTGCAGTGGAGTGGTGGTATTTGAATTCAAACCTGATGGATTCCGAGGGCCGGGAATACACAGCCATGGTGGCTTACTTCCGTCCCGCACTAAAGATCATCTCGATTTACGACCTGGAGGCAGAGACTTTCTATCAGGAGGTGCCCAGTCTCGAGGAGCTAATCGGCGCTACTCCTGACTACGCAGAGGGGGGTCTTGACCTTCGCTGGGGTGACTCAGACCGCTGGTATCGGAGCACCCCCGATTCGCTTTCCTACCATCTTGAAGCGAAGGGTACAGACATAGGCCTCAATCTCGACCTTGTTTCTCAGAAGCTCCCCCTTATGGTGGGCGGCGACGGTTTGATCGAATGGACGGAGGGGAGCACCTACTACTACTCTCTCTCCCGGCTCGAGGTCGAGGGCGAGATCGAGGTTGCGGGAAGGACTATTGATGTCGAAGGGATTGGCTGGATGGATCATCAGTGGATGGAATCCATGGCTGAGAAAGGCTGGGACTGGTTCTCCGTTCAGCTAGACAATGATACCGAGATCATCTTCTGGCAGATCGTCAACCCCGACCGATCCGTTTATTCTCGTGATCTGACCATGATATTCTCCGACGAGTCGATCTACCATACTGTGGACCTTGAGTTGGACATGCTGGATTCATGGGTTTCCCCGCAGACTGGCAAGGAGTATGGGGTACTCTGGCGACTTCGAGAGGAGGCCCACGATCTGGATCTAGAGATTAGGGCGCGCTATGCCGAACAGGAAATCAGAGTGTTCGAAGGTTATGAGCACATCGCCTTAGACTTCTGGGAGGGAGGCACAACTGTATCCGGTCAGTTGAACGGCGAGGCTGTCACCGGGCTCGGATATGCTGAATTGGTCCCGCCTCCTGGGAGTTAGCGAGAGGGACTGTAAAGTTCGATAGCTTCGTTTGTGCATCACGTGGGCATCACACCCAAGAGGAAACTGGCACCTCGCTAGCTACACTGCAATCAGCATTGACATTAAGAATCACCGATTTTTCCAACCCGCCATGCAACTCGCCTAGTAATAAATTACTGTTTCCTCAATAAGCTGGGTGATTTGCAGAGACCGTGTGTGAGGTAACCTTTCGTGTCCGGGTCAGTGTTCCATATGCCGGTCCTCCCAGGGCGGGCTGCAACCTTTGACAAAGTGGCTGATGGAGACTTTACAAACCTCAGGCCCAGTATTAGTATAGGGCAGCCTGCGCCACTGGCCCAGGCAAGATGTCTTGTGGGGGTATCAGCTAGGTACGGTCAGGGATGACGTTTGTTTCTCGAAGAGTGCCTCTGATTCGTAGATGATCGAATCAGCAAGGTAGGATTTGTATTTCTCATCAAGGTTAGAGGAGGTAGAAAATGGGTGACAGGATGAGAGAGGAAGTTGAGAAGCTTTCGGTCCTGCGTCGTGAAATCGAGAAGATGGGTGGGGAGAAGGCTGTCAACCGACAACACGAGAGGGGGAAACTGACTGCCCGTGAGAGGCTTGCCCTGCTATTTGAAATGGACACCTTTGTTGAAGTTGGCATGCTTGGCAACGAGGTGGGTGCTACTGAGCTTGTCCCGGCTGATGGGGTTATTACAGGCTACGGCAAGATAAACGATGGAAATATGCTCAGAGATGTAGCCGTCGCTGCCTACGATTTCACGGTGAGAGGCGGCTCAATGGGCGTGATCAACGAGTTCAAGGTGACCAGAATAAGAGAGACTGCTCTTAAGCATAGAATACCAATGATATGGCTGGTGGATTCTGGGGGTGCCCGCTTGGGCAGCGGCGGATTCACTATGGAAAGGATACCCTTCTTTGCCGATACAGGTTACCTGTTCAAGGAGGAAGCGCTGATGTCCGGCGTGATTCCCTTGGTCGCGGCTATGATGGGACCGGGCTACGCTGGCACTGCCTACATCCCTGGTCTCTCCGACTTCGTCCCTATGGTGAAAGGCACCAGCGCCATGGGCCTGGGGGGGCCGGCACTGGTCAGGATGATGATAGGCGAGGATTTGACAGACGACAAACTGGGAGGTTCCAGGGTTCACTGCGAGACCAGCGGCTGCGGGGACCTGGAGGTAGATTCGGATGAGGAATGTATCAAAGCAATAAGGCAATACCTATCCTTTTTCCCCCAGAATTGCGACCAGAAACCACCTCGAGCAGAATGGTCGGGAGACCCTATGGCCCTGATTGATGACGGCATTTTGGGTGTTATTCCAGATAATTCCTGGGAAGTTTTCGACATGCACGATCTCATTAGGTACATTGCGGATGACGGTTACTTCTTCGAAATCAAGCCCAGATGGGCCAGGAACATCATTGTAGGTCTGGGGAGGGTGGCCGGATACCCGGTGGGGATTATCGCAAGTAACCCCGCGTTTTTGGGGGGTATCATCGACGTAGATGCTTCCGACAAAGCCGCCCGGCATATCTGGCTCTGCGATGCCTTCAATATCCCGCTCCTATTCCTCTCCGATGTCCCCGGCTTTATGGTGGGTTCCCGGGCGGAGAAGTCAGGCATAATCAGGCACGGTGCCAAGATGGTTCACGTCGTAGCCGAAGCTACCGTTCCCAAGCTTACCGTGGTTGTCAGAAAATCATACGGGGCAGGATACTATGGCATGTGTGGCAGGGCCTTTGACCCCGACCTGCTGGTTGCCTATCCCGGAGCCGAGATATCGGTTATGGGTGCTGAAGGAATGGTGTCCATTATTGCCAGAAAGCAGTTGGAGGGCGCTGAGAAGCCTGCTGAGATGGTGGAGGAACTCGCCAAAGACATAAGGCCGCACATCACCATCGACAAGACAGCCAAGCTAGGCCTGGTGGACGATGTGATTGATCCCAGGGAAACCAGGAAGGTTTTGTTCCGTGCCCTTGAGCGTACCAAGGACAAGAAGATCTTCCGGCATCCCAGAAAGCACGGTGTTTACCCCGTTTAGGAGGTTTTGAATGTATCAGGCGATAACAGTTGAGGCCAAGGACAAAGTCGGCAGGATCACCCTTTCCCGGGAGGAGAAGAGAAACGCAATCTCGCCGACTATGATGAATGAGCTGCTGGATGCGTTCAAGAGATACGACGACGACCCGAATGTAGTGGCGATTGTGCTGACCGGGGCCGGCGAGAAGGCCTTCTGCTCCGGTGCTGATATTGGCGAGTCTTTAGCTGCTGGGGCGAGCTTCATAGAACGGCATGAGGAGCAGAGGAAGTTTGCCGAACTCTTCAAGATGATCATCGGCCTGAAGAAACCACTGGTCGGCCGGATAAACGGTCACGCCTTGGGCGGAGGGCTTGGCTTGGCAGCTGCTTGTGACATAGTCATCGCCGCCGAGGACTGCAAGTTCGGGACACCGGAGATAAACGTTGGACTCTTCCCCTATATAGTCATGGCGACCTTGCTACGGTTTACTTCTGCTCCGAAGCGGCTCCTGGAGATGATGCTGACCGGGGGAAGGATTGATGCCCAGGAGGCAATGCAGCTCGGTCTGGTGAATCACGTTGTGCCTAGAGACCAACTCGATGCCAAAGTTGACGAAATCGCCCAGAAGATCGCTCAGAAGAGTCCAGCCACCCTCAGGCTTGGCAGAAGGGCCTTCTACACCATGCGGGACATGGAGTATGAGAAGGCGCTGGAGTACCTGTCGTCGATGCTGGCGATCAATACGCAGGCTGAAGACGTGGCTGAAGGTATCGCCGCTTTCATGGAAAAACGTGACCCAGTCTGGAAGGGAAAATAGCGAGAAGGAGTATCTATGGGTATAGAGGACAAGGTGGTAATAACGGCTGCCTTAACCGGAGTCGCGGCCAACAGGGACCAATGCAGTTGGATTCCCTATACACCTCAGGAGATCGCTGAGGAAGCTCTGGCTTGCTACAATGCCGGAGCCTCAGTAGTGCATATTCATGCCAGGGAGAATGACGGTAGCCCATCGTGGAGGGTGGAGGTTTTCCGGGAGATCATGGCGGAAGTGAGGAAGAGGTGCCCCATCATAATTAACTTCTCCACCGGGGCTGTATTCGTAGAGAGAGACGCCAGAATCGGCCATATTCGGGAGTTGAAACCGGAGATCGCGGCACTGAATATGGGGACAATGAACTACGCTAAATACAGCCCGAAACGAAAGAGTTTCGTGTTCAGCGTCGTTTTTCATAATCCGTTCGAGGACATTATGTTCTTCCTGGATACCATGAACAAGAACGGCGTCAAGCCGGAGTGCGAGTGCTTCGACCTTGGGCACCTGGAGAGCATATTCCCCCTTATGGATATGGGCCTGCTTAGCAATTTTCAAGTGAGCTTGATAATGGGTGTAGTGGGGGGGATGGCGGCCACCGCCAGGAACCTGGCCCATGTGGCCAGTCTGGTCCCACCTGAGGTGGCCTGGGAGGTGATAGGTATCAGCCAGGAGCAATGGCTCTTGATAGCGACCGCTCTTGCCCTAGGTGGGAATATCAGGGTCGGGCTTGAGGATAACTTCTATCTGTCGCCGGGAGAGATGGCGCAGGGAAATGGGCCGCTAGTGGAAAAAGCTGTGAGGATGACTCGGGACATTGGCAGGGAGCCAGCCACGATTGAGGAGGCTAGAGCTATCTTGAAAGTGCGCGAGATTTGACCAAGCTGATGGAAGGGAGATGAGGCATGGACTTCACATTTACCCCTGACGAAGAGGCCTTCCGCCAGGAGGTTCGCCAGTGGCTGAAGAAGGAGATCCCGCGGAGGTGGATTGAGCTCGATGCCGGGCTGTGGGAAGAGACTGAAGAGTCTTGGGCACTTTCCCGCGAGTTCCAGCGCAAACTGGGGCAGAAGGGCTGGCTGGCGCCAGCATACCCCAAGGAATACGGTGGCTTGGAGATGAGCCACCTGAAACGGCTTATACTTACCGAGGAGTTGAACTACAGCAGGGCTCCGGTAGGCATCGAGGTCGAGCTCTCGGTGAACTGGGTGGGGCCCGCGCTCATGCTGTTTGGCAGCGAGGAGCAAAAGAAGAAGTACCTTACCGAGGTGGCCAAGGGCGAATCGGTCTTCTGTATAGGGTACAGTGAGCCCAATGCTGGGTCCGACCTTGCCTCGCTGCAAACGCGTGCTATAGAGGATGGCGATTACTGGGTGATCAACGGCCAGAAAACGTGGTGCAGCTACGCCCACTACGCCGACTACTGCTGGCTCGGCGCCAGGACCGACCCCGATGTCCCCAAGCACAAGGGCATCAGCATGTTTGTCGCCGACATGAAGACCCCTGGGATCACCGTGCGCCCCCTGATAAACATCCTGAACCACCACTCCTTCAACGAGGTGTTCTTTGACGATGTGCGCATTCCTAGGGATAGCCTGATAGGCCAGCAGAACAACGGCTGGTACCAACTGGTGATGGCCCTGGACTTCGAGCGCTCCTTGATTGGCACCGCCGCGGCAAGCCAGCGCCTTATTGATGAGCTGGTGCAGTATGTCATGGAAGCGAAGCGCAATGGCGACCCCCTCGCCAACGACCTCCTGATAAAGGATGAGCTGGCGGAAATGGCCGTCGAAAACGAGGTACTGCGCATGATGTGCTACCGCATCGCCTGGATGTACAGCAAGAACCTCCATCCTAGCTACGAAGCATCGATGTCGCTGTTGTTCTCCAGTGAGTTGCTGCGACGTTTGGCCAATGTGGGGATGCGTGTCCTGGGACCTTACGGGCAACTGGACATGGACTCCAAATGGGCTGTCCTGAACGCTAGGATAATGCGGGCCTATTTGAGCGCGCTCTCCGTGGGTGTTGGCGCTGGCACCAACGAGATTCAGCGCAACATTGTCGCGATGAGGGGACTGGGGCTGCCCCGGCAGCAGTAATCCTGGGTCAGATTTGAGTTGGTGAGGCTTCACGAGGAAAAGAGCATGGATTTTCGGTTCAGCGAGCAAGAAGAGGCATTTCGAAGAGAGGTCGATGAGTTCATACGGAGGGAACTCCCTGCTGACTGGACAGAGGAAAGTCTCTACTGGCCAGGCGGGTACGGCGCAATCCCAGATTTGGAGGAGATCACGCCCGTTGCTGAGAGGTTCAGGCGCCGGTTGGCGGAGAAGGGCTGGCTTGCCGTTTCATGGCCCGAGGAATACGGCGGTGCGGGCCGCTCATATGTTGAACAAGCTATCTTCTACGAACGCATGAGCTACTACAGGGCGCCTATCGCTGACATCGGCGTGCTAATCTCGGGCCCTACGATTAGGCGCTTCGGCAGCGATGAAATGAAGAAGGAATGGCTACCCAGGATAGCCAAGGGAGAGGTGAGGTTCTGGCTGGCATATAGCGAGCCCAACGCCGGCTCTGACCTTGCTTCGATCAAGACCAGTGCTGTAGAGGATGGCGATGCCCTTGTCATCAATGGCCAGAAGACTTGGAGCAGCGGCGCTCACGTATCGGACTATGCCTGGATGAGTGTCAGGACAGACCCCACTGCCCCTCCCCACAAGGGAATCTCGCTAGTCATTGTAGATAACAGGTCGAAGGGCGTTACGATTCGTCCCCTGATCAACATATTGGGCTTTCATTCCTTTAACGAGGTATTCTTCGACAATGTGAGGGCACCTAAGAAGAACATCGTGGGGGAGATGAACCGAGGATGGCATTACCTGATGGTAGCCCTTGACTTTGAGAGGCTGGCAGTCGCCATAGGAGGCTTCAGGCGAACCTTCGAAGAGTTGCTGCAGTACTGCAGCAAGGAGACAAGGCACAACGGGCAAACCGTCAGCAGTGATCCTCTGATACAGGATAAGCTGGCAGAGCTAGCAATCGAAATCGAGGTAGCTTACATGTTCTTCTGGCAAACAGCTTGGATGCTTGACCGAGGGCTTCTCC
>JAUXAX010000079.1 GCA_030619685.1 Dehalococcoidia bacterium | reverse complement strand
CAAGGAGCTTATCGGCAGTGCCAAATATCAGGCCTATCTCAACTACCTTTACGGCGTGACCGTTGAAAAGTTTGTGCTTCTTGCAATAGAGGAGGAGATTCATAAAGAGCGCCAGGGCCATGTTTTTTCTGGCCGGGATGGCGGTTTTGATGATAGCTATCAGCGGCTCTACGGCGCCAGCCAGGAGGCTCTTCTGCAACGCTTTAGAGATGAGAAGGGCTATCCCCAGAGCGATGATATTGCCCTCGACCAGTTGCAGGAGTTTACATATTGGTTGTTCAAGTATCGGCTTGGTAATTGCGACAGGGCCCGTGTGGCCAGCGATACCAAAAAAGGCATGGAGTATCTCAAGCGCTATAGTCTGGACAGGGGGCTTAATGTTCCCCAGAGTAATCCCTCTGAGGTTATCGAAAACAGTCTTTAGGTAGTGGGTGATCAAGCTAAAACATAGGTTGTAACCTGAAGCGGAGTCCGCTATAATAGCGCTCACGCTGGGGTTATCTCTTTTGACTGGTAGTGAGAGGTCCGGTTTTCTTGTTGTCGCCGAATGGCTTGAGATGAGGGTAACATGTTATTGGCAATCGACATAGGGAATACAAATATAGTTGTAGGCGTCTTCGAGAATGAGGGGCTGAAGGCCACCTGGAGGCTAAGCACCGATGTACATAAGCTTGAAGATGAATATGCACCAGTCTTCCACAACCTGCTGTCGCTGAAGGGCCTTGCTTTTGCGGATATTGACTGTGCTATCATCTCAAGCTCGGTTCCGCCGCTGGTGACGATTTTCGAGGAATTGTGCCGGCGTTACTTCGATGTCTCACCTATGGTAGTAGGGCCGGGCACAAAGACCGGGGTTCGTATCTCGATTGATAATCCACGTGAGGTTGGGGCTGACCGCGTGGTCAATGCAGCAGCAGCGCATAGGCTCTACGGTGGCCCCCTGATAGTCATCGATTTCGGCACCGCCACCACCCTGGATGCAGTATCGGAAGAGGGGGATTATCTTGGGGGAGCCATCGCTCCCGGTGTTGTGATTTCCGCTGAGGCGCTCTTCGAGCGTGCCGCCAAATTGCCGCGTGTGGAGCTGGTTCAGCCCCAAAGGGCTATAGGCAGAGACAGCGTATCCGCAATGCAGTCTGGTATTATCTTCGGCTACGTAGGGCTCATAGAGGGCATTGTTGCGCGCATGCGAAAGGAGCTGGGAGGTTCGGTGAAGGTGATCGCTACAGGGGGTTTGGCGGACATAATAGCCAGGGAGACCGATGTCGTAGACGCCGTGGAGCCCAATTTGACGCTGGTGGGACTGAGGTTGGTCTACGAGCTAAATAGAGGACGGTAGTTAACTGTAGGGGGGGCAGCGTGTTTGAGGGAAAGAACATAGTTCTGGGAGTGACCGGCAGCATTTCTGCTTATAAGGCGGTTGATATTGCCAGCAAGCTAACACAAAAGGGGTTGGCTGTTGATGTAGTGATGACCAAGGCGGCTATGAAGTTCGTGGCAGCGTTATCCTTCTGCAGCATAACCCATAGGCCTGTTGTAACTGATATGTGGGAGCTGTCATCTGAGTTTAGCCTGGAGCATGTCGCTCTTGCGGAACGTGCGGATGCAGTGGTTATTGCTCCTGCCACTGCTAATACCATTGCCAAGTTGGCGACAGGCATCGCTGATGACATGTTGAGTTGCACTGTGCTTGCCACTAGGGCGCCGGTGGTATTAGCCCCGGCCATGGACGCTGGCATGTATAGCAACACCGTAACACAGGAGAATTTGGCCAAGTTGCGGTCACGAGGCTTTACTATTGTGGGGCCGGGCTATGGCCGGCTGGCTTCGGGACTGGTTGGCATGGGACGCCTGGCGGAGACCGATGAAATACTGGGCACCATTTTCCAGGTCCTGGGTAGAAAGGGAGAGCTGGCCGACAAGCAGATCGTAGTCAGTGCCGGAGGCACCCGAGAACCCATAGACCTGGTGCGCTACATAGGCAATCGCTCCTCGGGTAAGATGGGCTACGCGATAGCCGAGGCAGCCCGGGACCGGGGCGCAATAGTAACTTTGGTGACCAGCGTTACTGAGCTTCCCTCGCCAGCAGGGGTTGAGCTAATGCCGGTAGAGACTGCTCTCGAGATGCGGGACGCCGTGCTTAAGGCTTCAGCCGCAGCAGACGTCCTCATAATGGCTGCGGCAGTTGCCGATTATCGGCCAGCCCGTGTGGTTCAAGAAAAGATAAAGAGGGAATCGGAAACTCTAACTCTCGATTTGGCGAAGACGGCGGATATTCTGAGCGAGGTACACGGGGATATCATCAAGGTTGGCTTTGCTGCTGAAAGCGAGGATTTGGTGGATAGAGCAACCGATAAGCTCACAAAGAAGAAGCTTGACCTTATTGCGGTCAATGATATTACTGCTGAGGATAGCGGTTTTGGCACAGATACCAACCGGGTGACTCTGATCGACCGCGAGGGAAAGGTTGAGCAACTTCCGCTGATGGATAAGTATGAGGTTGCCCACAAAATTCTGGACAAAGTAGTGGCGCTGCTCTCCCCATCACCTGATTGACGGTAACTTGGGCGGGGTGCTATGATACTTGCGTGGCAGCGTAGCTCAGAGGTTAGAGCAGGGGACTCATAAGCCCAAGGTCGTCGGTTCGACTCCGACCGCTGCCACCAGTCGACTTTCTTGTTTGCTTAACTTCTTGCTTAGCACCTCTATCTTTGATCAGCTTCCTCCCTTCTTTTTCTTTCGGATTCCTTTCCTTCTGAGCCCTGCGGGCGAAGAACCTCTTCAGGGACTCTTCGCGGAGTCTCCCCCGAGCGGATTCTTCGGTCGCTTCACTCCCTCAGAATGACAGTCAGCGAGCGGCTCAGAGTGACAACTTAATCTCCTTCCCCGAGAATCAGGCGGCCAGAGGGACTGGAATAAGATTTCACTCTTACACAACCTCATCTTCCCAAGGAGTTGGCTTCTACGCGAAACCATCTATGAGCATTGCAAGAGAAAAGAAGCTTGCCTCTTTAACAGAACCTCGTCATGTGCTACAATCCTTGATAAGATATGATAAGATAGGTAAATAATGAGCTACTCCTTAGGTCTGGATATTGGCTCTGTCACTGCCAAGGTGGCTCTTGTAGCGGAAGACGGCAGCGCGGTCTATTTTGATACTGAGAAGATAACCGCTAGCCCCAAGTCAGCTGTCGCCTCACTCATCTCCAGGCTCTCGGAGAGGTTCGACCTTCAGGAAATCACCACTGCTGGTGTATCTGGCTCCGGTAGCATTGCGATACCCAAGGAGCTGGACTGGTCCGAATACAGCAGCTCACTGGCAATTGCTTCCGGACTCCTGTATTCCCACCTTGATGCGAAAACCATTATACAAATCGGCGGACAGAGTTCTTTCGTGATAGCGCTTGTGGATGGGCTGAGGAAGCCGTGGCAGGTGGTATCAAATCCTCTTTGTGCGGCAGGGACCGGAAGATTCCTCGAGCAGCAGGCATATCGCATTGGAGTCACTCTGGAAGATTTCGCTCGCATTGCACTGGAATGCGAAGGAAGCCCGCCACGGATAGCCGCTAGATGCAGTGTTTTTGCCAAGACGGACCTTATTCATCTGCAGCAGAAGGGTGTTCCAATGGCGGCTATGCTTTACGCTCTGTGTGAGAGCATAGCTCGAATGGTCGCCTCGCTGAAGAAGGGAATTTTTGAGGAGCCAATCTATTTTGTTGGCGGCGTTGCTGCTAACAGTGCGATGTTAAAGACCCTCAATGAGACAGTCTCGGCGAGAAATGGCTACCCGGTAGATATCATAGTCCCTGAGAACTACCTCTATATAGGGGCTTTAGGTTCAGCTTTACTCTCCAAGGAATCTGGGAAGAGTTCAAAGGTTATTATTCCGGCGGAAGAGGATAGCAAGCAACGCTACTATGAGATGCCGGGGCTGGAAAAGGTTACCCAGCAGGACAGCTGGGCAGCCCCCAAGATAGAGAAGCCGTTTACAGGATACCTGGGTGTGGATATAGGCTCTACCAGCACTAAGGCGGTCATAGTTGACGAGTCTGGCACCGAAGTGCTGGCGAAGAATTATCTGATGACAGCAGGAAGGCCTGTTGAGGCTATCAAAGATGTTTTTCGGAACCTGCTTAGAGACATCGGTGATAATGCCAGAATAGCGGGAGTGGGCATTACCGGTTCCGGTAGATATCTGGTTGGCAGCTTTATCGGAGCGGATATGATAAGGAATGAGATCACCGCTCAGACAAGGGCTGCGGCGGAGATAGATCCTGAAGCAGATATTATTGAGGTTGGGGGCCAGGACTCGAAGCTTGTCATCAAGCGAAACGGCGTTGTCGTTGATTATCAGATGAACAAGGCGTGCGCTGCGGGAACAGGGAGCTTCATCGATGAGCTGGCTGAGCAGCTTGGCGTTCGTGTTCAGAATGGTGATTTTGCCGCTTTGGCATTTGAGGCGCCCTATACTATCGACCTGGGGTCGAGATGCGCTGCCTTTATGGGGCAGTCGGTTGCCTTAGCTCAGCAGGAAGGTATGCCCCTGGAGATGATAACAGCAAGCCTTGCTAACTCGATTGCGGGGAACTATCTGTCCAAGGTGTTGGGCACGAGGAAACTGGGCGACAGGGTGATGTTGACTGGAGCGGTATTCTACAACGATGCCGTTGTCTCTGCGTTTAGAAGGGCACTCGAGGGCAAGACCATACTTGTGCCTGAGCATAAGGAGGTCAGCGGGGCGATAGGAGCAGCTCTTCTGGCCAAGGAGGAGATGGACGGCAAGGCCTCAAATTTCAAGGGGTTTGAAAGGCTTGTCGAGAGCGATTACAAGCTATCCACCTTTACTTGCAAGAGGTGCGACAATAACTGCGCTATAAGCCGGATGGAGGTATCTGGCGAGAAACCTACATTCTACGGCAGCAGGTGTGATCTCTTTGACGGCACCATCAGCCGGGAGAGGATGGAGACCGCTTTCGATGAACGCGAGAGGATGCTACTTAAGGATTACAGGGAGGATGAGGGCACTGGGCCTGTGGTGGGGATCCCCAGGGCTCTTATGGTATACGATTATGCCCCGCTACTTATTGGTTTCCTGAATGCGCTTGGTGCAAAGGTTGTGTTTTCCAGCAAAACTAACAATCAGATCATAGGGCAGGCTGTCGAGTTGAGCTACACCGACAGTTGTTTCCCAATCAAGCTCCTTCACGGTCATGCGGCAAGCCTCAATAGCGTTGACTACATTCTTTGCCCCTGTGTCATAAGAATGGGTGTTAAGGAGGGGGATGAGAATCAGAAGTATGCTTGCCCCTTGGTGCAGGCATCCCCGTTTATCATACGTGAGGCCCTGGGCATGGGCAAGCGCTTGTTGATACCGATAATTGACTTCAGCAGGGGCGATTCCGATGTGATAAAGAACCTTACAGATGTCGCAGTGAGGATGGGCTTTAGCAGGGAGCAGGGGAAAAAGGCCGCGCTTTCCAGTATTGCAGAACAGCGCGAATTCGAGGCAGCGCAGGTTGAACTTGGGAAGAAGCTAATGGAGCAGCTTCACCAAAACGGCCAATTGGGGGTCGTGATTTTCTCTAGGTCGTACATGTCGCAGGATTCCGGGGCAAACCTGGGAATAGCAGAAAAGCTTGCCCAGCTCGGCGTAGTGCCGATACCGCTTGACTTTCTGCCGCTTGCCTCGGTAAACGTCAGGGAATACTCAGACCGTCCATATTGGTTCAACGAAAGCAAGCACATAGCTGGCGCTGCCTTAACGGCAGCAGACCCCCAGCTATTTGGGCTGGTGCTAACAAACTTTGGCTGCGGGCCAAACTCATTCATGCTCAATCTTGTTGAAGATATAATGGGTGGCAAACCCATGGGACAGTTGGAAATTGATGAACATGCTGCCGAGGCAGGGATTGTTACCCGCCTTGAGGCCTTCGTGGATACCATTAATGGCTTTGCCAACTCCAGCAGGGCGGGTGAATCTGTTGACCAAGAGAGAGATATCCGACGCGTAGCATATACGAGGTTTAGCGAAAGCAAGGTTGTCCTCTTACCGAGGATGTGCGAGCATGCCGATGCATTGGGGGCGGCGATGCAGGCGTTCGGGGTTGAAGCAGTGGTGCTTCCCGAGCCGGACGAAAGGAATATACTCTACAGCAACAAAGTAACGTCGGGCAAGGAGTGCCTGCCGTATAGGGTAACTCTGGGCGGCTTCATGAGGTTGTTATATGGGGATGATAATGGAGGGGTTGACCTGAAGGATGTCGAGGGGTTTATGGCTGGTGCATTCGGGCCATGCCGTTTCGGTAAATATGCCGTGGAGCAAATCAGGATACTTCGTGAGTTGGGCTTCGATTTCCCGATACGAACCACGGTGTCCAATCACGGCTACCACGATTCGAACCTCGGTGCGGGCTTCGAACGCCTAGCCTGGAGGGGCATTGTGGCAGTTGACTATCTGGAGCGGCTGCTGTGGCGGACCCGTCCCTATGAGAAGTCGGAGGGGGCGGCAGAAGCGTTGTTCAACGAGTACTTGCTGAGGGTCGCCGACCTCATGCGTAGAAAGGAACCCCTTGACGATATCATAAGGGAAGCCGCTCCTGGATTCAGGTCGTTGATCGATCCCAGTGAGCCAAGAAGACCGCTTGTGGGGATTAACGGCGAGATCTTTCTACGCTCCAACAAATTCAGCAATAGCGATCTGGTCAAGGAATGCGAGAAGGTGGGATTGGAGGTCATCGTCTCACCTATCGCAGAGTGGTTCAAGTACATAACACATAGGAATATCGAGGATGGTATCAGGGACAGGGACTTGAAGCGGATTATTAAAGGCAATATAAGAAAGCTCCTGCTAAGTCGGGACGAACGCTCAGTAGCAGCCAATTTTGGAGACTTGGTTGAAGGCAAGGACCCAACAACAAAGGAGTTGCTGAAGTTAGCGGGGAGATATCTCTCCCCGAAATGTGGGGGCGAAGCGATTCTTAGCATAGGTGCAGGGGTCGAGTGGCTGGAGGATCCGAGGTTTGCCGGCGTGATTTCGGTGATGCCGCACGGCTGTATGCCTGGAGGAACTGTAGCTGCCATGTCGGAGAAGTTCAGCGAGAAGTATGGGAAGCCCTGGATTAGCCTCACTTATGACGGCATCATGGAGACCAACAATCAGGTGAGGATCGGCAATTTCGCCGAGGTCATTAGATACAGCAGTAGAGAGAGGCCTCAGGCAATAACATCATAGTCTTCCGTTAAAATCCCTCTCCCTTGAAGCTCATCGTTACCCACAAATATAATCCCCTAAATCCCCCCTTCCCCCCTTTAAAAAAAGGGGGGAGGGGGGGTTAAGCTTAACTGGAGAGGGGCTCGATACGTCCCTGGTCTACTCTGAATAATACCGCCTGTTCCAGGAAATCGGGCTCGAAGTCATCGAGGTTTGTTGTGGTCATCAGCACCTGTTGATACCTGGCAACAGTGCCAAGCAG
>JAUXAX010000056.1 GCA_030619685.1 Dehalococcoidia bacterium | reverse complement strand
GAACGTCCTGTCCCGGCTTGGATCATTCGCCATCGACACTGAGACCACGGGAACGGATCCAAGGCAGGCAGCACTGGTCGGCATCTCCTTGTCTTCGGCGCCAGGGAAAGCATGGTACCTGCCTGTGGGGCACTTGGCGGGAGACCAACTACCCTTGTCCCAGGTAATTGCCGCACTCAAACCTCTCTTGGAAGACCCCAAGGTGAGCAAAATAGCTCATAACGGCAAATATGACATGACCCTTCTCCTCAAATATGGGGTGAGGGTGGAGAACCTCGGTTTCGATACCATGATCGCCGCCTATCTCTTGGGAGAAAAGGCGCTCGGACTGAAGCCTTTGGCCTTCTCCAAGCTGGGCATCGAGATGAGTCCTATTGCCAATCTGATCGGAACCGGTGCAAAGCAGATTTCGATGGCCTGGGTGGACATCCTCAGGGTGTCAGAGTATGCCTGCGCCGACGCTGACATTGCCAACAGGCTGAGCAAATTGCTGGAGGCAGAGCTTAAGGATCAGAGGCTATGGGAGCTATTCACCACGGTCGAGATGCCCCTGCTACCGGTGCTGCTGCGGATGGAGACTAATGGGGTAGCATTGGATATCTCTAGACTGCGAGACATGTCCTGGAGCATGGGTGAGAAGCTGGCCAAGCTCGAGAGCGAAATATATGACTGCGTCGGTCATAGGTTCAATGTGAACTCAACCCAGCAGTTAGCGGCGGTCCTTTACGACGAGCTTAAACTACCCCGAACGAAGAAAATCAAAAGCGGCTACTCTACAGGTGCCTCAGTTCTGGAAGGACTCAAAGGGGCGCACCCCGTTATCGAGCTCTTGCTTGGGTACCGTCAGCTGACGAAGTTGAAATCGACCTACATCGATGCCCTTCCTGTCCTGACCGACCCGGATACCGGACGGGTACATACCAGCTTCAACCAGACAGGCACCACCACCGGCAGGCTCTCCTCAAGCGACCCTAATCTGCAGAACATCCCGGTGCGCACCGAGGAGGGGAGGCAGGTGAGGAGAGCATTTATCGCGGAGAAGGAATCCTCTCTGCTCCTTGCCGCCGACTACTCCCAGATCGACCTTCGCGTCCTGGCACACCTCTCCCGGGACCCCCGGCTCCTCGCTGCCTTCGCCCAGGACGAAGACATTCACGTTACCACCGCCTCCCAGGTGTTTGGTGTCCCACTTTCAGCGGTTACCCCGGACATGAGGCGGCTGGCGAAGACGGTCAACTTCGGTGTGATCTACGGGATGAGCGAGTACGGCCTGGAGCAGGCTACCGAGCTCTCCCGACAGGAGGCAGCGCAGTTTATCCAGGCCTATTTCGAGAAATACAGCGGAGTCAGGGAATACCTCGCCGCCACCAAGCGTGACGCGGCCGAGAAGGGGTACGTGCAGACTGTCCTGGGCAGACGGCGCTATATACCTGAGATCAACTCCTCCAATGCCCAGGTGAGGATGGCGGCAGAGAGAATGGCGATAAACATGCCGGTTCAGGGCACCTCGGCCGATATTATCAAGGTGGCGATGATCGAGCTTCAGCGTGAGATGGACCGAAGGGGGCTGGAGGCGAAGATGATCCTCCAGGTGCACGATGAGCTCCTCTTCGAGCTACCTCAAGAGGAAGTGGGAGAATTAAGGCAGTTGGTGCTCCGGATAATGCCCGAGGCGCTGAAGCTCAGCGTCCCCCTCAAGGTGGATGTCAAGACAGGCAGGAACTGGGACGAGATGGAGTAGAGGCAGGCTTCGAGTAGTTGGAGGGAGGGCGAAAGGATGCCCGAGCTGCCAGAGGTCGAGACCATCAAGAACGACCTTCGCCCCAGGGTAGAAGGTCGTCGTTTTACCGGTGTATCCCTCTTCTGGCCGAGAATGGTAATCCAACCCTCGGCCGAGGAGCTTTGCCAACGACTCCCCGGTCAGGTGATAAAAGAGGTAGCCAGAAGGGGCAAGTACCTTATCTTTCGCCTGGCCAGCGGTGAAGCGCTGGTATTGCATTTGAGGATGACCGGCTCGCTGCTGTTCAGGAAGAGGAGGGATGCCTCTGGCGAGTCCAATCTTTACATAACAGCCGTATTCGGTCTAGATAGCGGCCTGGAGCTGCTCTTCTGTGACCGGCGCAAATTGGGTACCGTGTCGCTGGTAACGGATGAGCGTGAGCTGGCCAGCAAGCTCGGACCTGAACCCCTCGACACCAGCTTCACCCTGGAGATACTGAGAGAGAGGTTAAGCAACCGAAAAGCTGCCATAAAAGCAGTGCTTTGCGACCAGAAGTTTGTCGCCGGCATCGGCAACATGTACGCCGATGAGGCGTTGTTCTTTGCCAATGTCCATCCCTTGAGGGTGGCCAACAGCCTTTCTGAAGAGGAAATAAAGAGGCTACACAGAGCAATACGCCAGGTGCTCAACACGGCCATCGGCAATGCCGGGGCCAGCATCAGCGACTATCGCCGTCCCGGCGGCGAACGGGGAAGCCAGCAATATGCTTTCTATGTAGCACACAGGGGTGGACAAACCTGTAATGTCTGTGCCACCCCTATTGAACGCATCCCTGTTCGCAACCGGGGGACCTATTTCTGCCCCAAGTGCCAGGGCTCCGCTACTTGTTCTTGAAGATCGGCTTCCTCTTCTCCTTGAAGGCAGCCGCGGCCTCAGCGCTATCCTCCATGCCCCTCAGGTTCTGCTCCAGTGCCTGTCCGAACATCCTGCCCAACTTGGGCTCCATGTACGCCCCTCGCTTGATTATCTCCTTGAAGTTCCACACCGCGCGTGGCGCCAGGTAGAGCATGCGGTTCGCCCACTCCATGGCTTCATCCATGAGCCTGTCCGCGGGCACCACCCTGTTGTAAAAGCCCATCTCGTAGGCCCGCTGGGCAGAGACCCTCTGGTCGCCCCAGAGGACGAGCTCCATGCAATGGCCTATATGCATATGGAGGGTCAGGTCGCGGACCCAGCTCGCCGGCATATTCCTCATAGCTTCAGCTATACCGAACTCAGCGTGCTCGGCGGCGATGCGGATATCGCAGTCATGAGCGATCAAAGCGCCGCCCGCAATGCAATGGCCGTTGATGGCGGCGATTACCGGTTTCCAGACGTCCTCGGGGCCGAAGGCGGGGATCCTGAAAGGACCCGGCCTCTGTACTTTAGGGGGTGTCAATAGGTCAGCTCCCGCACAGAACGCCTTGTCACCGGCCCCGGTTATGATTGCTACACGGGACTCCTCATCAGCCTGATACGCCTTCCAGGTATCCTCAAGGTCATACATCATGTCCAGGGTGAGGGCATTCCTTTTGTCAGGACGGTTGAGTGTGATGATCCAGATCCTTCCGTCTTCCTTCTTTTCGACGAGCAGCTCCTTTTGTTCTTCAGTTGTCATACCAGGTCTTCCTCCAAACTAGAATTGGTTCTCCTACGGCCTTTCATATTGCCTGATAACGGTGGTTGGAAATCAGCGGTTTGAACCCACCGCATTTCCCAGCAATTATTATAAGCAGGCACGACTATTTGCGCAAATCCACAATACAGCGTGTCCTAAATCTGGAGTTCACTTCAAAGATTCGGGGATTGCGTGTCATTGCGAGGAGCCCTGAGCCTGTCGAAGGGACGACGAAGCAATCGCTGGCGTGGAATATCGCAAAGTACAATGAGATTGCTTCGCTCCGCTCGCAATGGCACTGGGGAATTGAAAGGCAACAAATCGAGTGCTAGAATAGACTGGCAGCCTATGTCTCAGCGAATCGATTACTCCCAATTGGATCAACCACATATACTCGGGTTCGTCTTCTATCCCAGGCCAGACTGGACACCACCCCCACCTGGCGCCGTCGACCATTCAGTGCCAGTGGAGGATGGCATATCCATATCCTGCCGTTTCTATCCCTCAGGCCAAAGCGTGCCCTCCATCCTGTTCTTCCACGGCAACGGAGAGGTGGTCTACGACTATGACGGGATTGCTTCCCTCTATAACAGGGAGGGCATCAACCTATTCGCAGCAGATTACCGTGGCTACGGTCAAAGCGGCGGCACGCCGTCTTTCTCCAACACGGTAGCCGATGCCCACATCATATTCAACTACTTTCGCGACACCCTGCGATCCAGCGGCTACAGCGGCCCCCTGTTCATCATGGGCAGATCCCTGGGAAGCCTCTCCGCTGTGGAACTGGCGTCGAGCTATCCCCGGGAGATGAAGGGATTGATCCTGGAAAGCGGCTTTGCCAGTGCAGGGCGGTTGCTCGGCTACCTGAGCCATGCCTTCCAGTTCCCCCATCTGGATGAGTTTGAGAAGGCGAGCCTGGAAAGGATTCACTCCATCACCATGCCCGTACTGATAATTCATGGGGAATATGACGAGATAATCCCATATGAGCAAGCGCTGGTTTTCTACCAGAACGTAGGTTCAAAGGATAAGAGGCTGCTCACCATCCCTGGGGCCGGGCATAACGACATATTCCTGGTGGGCATGGAGCAATACTTCTCCGCCATCAAAGAGTTCGTATTCGGGTTAGAGTAGCTTCTGCATACCTGCACTTGAGAGATGAGTGCCAGGACCGAGGAGTCAAAACGATGTTAAGCCTACTGCTGTGGATCGTACGCATCCCGTTCAAGATAGTGGCGTTTGCCGTAAGGATGCTGCTAGCAATCATACTCATGCCGCTGAAGATATTAGCGCTTGCCTTGCTGATCAAGGTCGCTATGCTGCTGGGTCTGATCGCGATAGTGGCAGTAGTGATCTATTTAGTCGTAAGATGATTCTGCTTTCATGCAGCTATAAAATGCGTTGATCGCCACTGCGATTGGCCACGGTCGCTGCTTCAAACTCCTCGCTGGCCCTCCGCGATATGATGAGCCCCTTTCTCCCCCTCATTGCGGGCAAGCAGTCCGGATGCTATAATAATCGCCGAAAGTTGTGAAAAGGAGGGCAAATGGCAGGGATCACATCGTATGGTGCCTACATACCGTTATATAGGCTGAACCGCCCTGACATCCAGAAGGCGTGGGACAGTATGTTGCCTATACCCGGGGAGAAGGCCGTTGCCAGTCATGACGAGGACAGCATAACGATGGCCGTCGCAGCCGCCAGGGACTGCATGACTGGTATCGACTCCCAGAAGATCGATCGTTTGTATTTCGCTTCGACGACCTCCCCCTACAAGGAGAAGCAGGCGGCGTCAGTTGTGGCCGGTGCGCTGGGTCTGAGCAAGGAAACACTCACCATGGACTTCGCCGGCTCTCTGAGAGCAGGGACCAATGCTCTCAGGGCAGCCGTTGATGCCGTCCAGTCGGGATCGGCCAAGGGCGTCCTGATTACCTGTGCAGAAACCCGGCTGGGGGCCCCCAGCGGCGATAAAGAGATGTCTTTCGGCGATGGGGCAGCCGCCCTTCTGGTGGCGAACTCAGGGGTCGCCGTTGACATAGTGGGCAGCGTCTCTGTCTTCCAGGAATTTCACGACATGTGGCGCTCTGACAAGGATACCTTTGTCCGCTTCTGGGAGGAGCGGTTCGTTCGAGAAGCCGGATACCTTCGTGTCGTTCCCCCCACGGTTGCCGTGGCCCTGCAGAAGCACAACCTGACCACAGGTGATATTGCCAAAGCCGCCATCTACGCTCCCGATCCCAGGCTGCTGGGCATGGCAGCGGGAAGGATGGGGTTCGAACCCATGGCCCAGATCCAGGACCCCTTGTATATGACCGTGGGCAATACCGGGTGCGCCCTGCCACTGATGGTGCTGGTCGCAGCCCTGGAAGATGCAAAGGCAGGGGATAATCTCTTGTGCGTCGGATACGGTGATGGCTGCGACGTTTTCATTCTGAAGGCGAATGAAGATATCGAGAAGATCAAGGACAGAAGAGGGATAAAGCGTCACCTGGCATCGAAGAGGATGATGCCCAGCTACCTGAAGTATGTACAGTGGCGCGGACTGATGGAAACCCAGGCACCCCCACGCCCTCCGATCAATCGCATATCGGTACCGGCGTTGTGGAGGGATATGGATTGGGGGCTCTCTCTGCACGGAGTCAAATGCAAGAGCTGCGGAACACCCCAGTACCCCCCACAGCGGGTATGCGTTATCTGCCAGGCACAGGATAACTTCGAGCCCTACAATTTCGCCGATAAGAAGGCCACGCTCACTTCCTTCTCTCACGACAATCTGGCGGCCAGCATCGACCCGCCAACCACCATTGCGGCCGTTGACTTCGAAGAGGGAGGAAGGATCATATTCAATATGGTCGACCGCGATCCTGAAGAAGTAGAGACTGGCATGCCGGTCGAGGTCTCCTTCAGGAAGGTTCACTATTTCGAGGGCATTCACAACTACTGGTGGAAGTGTACACCCATAAGGTGTTAGGAAAGCTGCTTCTGGAACAAACTCCATGGCGGCTGCCCGCCAATGAATGATGAAAATTGAGATGCCAGACTCCGTTCGTGGTGAGCTTGTCGAACCATGAACGGCCCTTCGACAGGCTCAGGGCGAACGGATTAAAAGCTATTTTTTTGGAGCAAACAAGATAAGGAGGGCAAATGGGGAAGGTTAAAGGAATTAGAGACAAAGTTGCTATTGTAGGCATGGGCTGCACCAAGTTTGGTGAGCATTGGGATAAGAGCAAGAATGATTTGATCTTTGAAGCGACTAAGGAGGCGCTGGAAGACGCCAAGATAGAGACTAAAGATATAGAAGCAGCCTGGGCCGGGACCTGGGTATCAGGCTTCGATGGACGCTGCCTGGCCGATCCTCTCAAGCTGCAATACATCCCCGTCACGAGGGTGGAAAACGCCTGTGCCTCGGGATCGGACGCCTTTAGGAACGCCTGCTATGCAGTAGCGTCTGGGGCCTATGACGTATGCCTTGCTGTTGGCTTCGAGAAGCTGAAGGATTCAGGCTGGGCCGGACTCCCCGACCAGCAGAGCCTACCCAGCAACCGGTACCCAGATCGGACCGCTCCCGGGATGTTTGCCTTAATGGCCACCACATACTTCTCCAAGTATGGGCTGAGCGCTGAAGACGGCAAGAGAATGATAGGCATGGTCTCGGTAAAGAGCCACCACAACGGCACCCTGAATCCTAAGGCGCACTTGAAGAGAGAGGTAACCATAGAGCAGGTGATGAACGCGCCGATAGTGGCCTGGCCCCTGGGGCTCTTCGATTGCTGCGGTGTAAGCGACGGCGCAGCAGCGGCCATCGTGGTTCCTGCCGACATGGCCAAGAACTACAGACCCGACCCCGTTTATGTCAAAGCACTGCAGATCTCCGTGTGCCCCAGTGAGGGTGAGCTTAGAGCCGACTATGACTTCACCCAGGTCAAAGCAACCATCAGGGCTGGTGAGGCAGCCTACGCTGAGGCAGGGATAAAGAACCCCCGCGAGGAGATAAGCATGGCCGAGCTTCACGACTGCTTCAGCATCACTGAGGCTGTCACATGTGAGGACCTTCAGTTCAGTTCCAGAGGGAAAGTAAAAGAAGATATTGAGTCAGGGCTCTTTGAGCTAACGGGGGGCCTACCGGTGCAGCCTGATGGCGGCTTGAAATCGTTTGGACATCCGATAGGCGCCAGCGGTCTGAGGATGCTGTATGAAATGTACCTGCAGCTACAGGGCAGGGCGGATAAGCGACAACTAAAGGACCCCAAATTGGGACTGACCCACAACTTGGGCGGTATTCCCATCAGCAACACCGTCAGTGTGCTGATTATCGGCCTTTGAATTACCTCAAATAGAAAGCGCTAAGAGACAGGTATAGTCCTGACCGGGGAGTATCCCGAGATAGGTCTTTTCTCTTCGACCTATTTCAGAAGGTTGTATTGCATGTTCACCACTTAGCCCATGAGTGCAAATTCAAAAAGCCCATCTATCGGGTGACTTCTTAATATAGCTAGCCTCAGAGTACCTTATGAATCCTCTCCCCTGGAGGGGATTGAGGGGAGGGGTCGCACTCAAAGATAAAGGTGACAGGGATGGAAGCGAAGGACGAAGGAGATATACAGTCTGCCAATGCTGGTAGCTTAGAGGCAAACCTGCAAGACTCTGAAAGCAGGTCCCTGAAGCCATATGGCGGGCTTTTGGCCTTGAGCCGAGTGTCAGCCGCGGTCAGCGGGCTGCGGGATCTCGATGCCATCCTGGAGGTCGCTCTGGATACCATGCTCGATATCATGAACGGAACTATAGGAGGAATCCTGCTCATAGATGAACAAACCCAAACGCTCTCCTACCGGGTCTATCGTGGTCTGTCCGACAAATATGCCGAAGAGATGCACCTCAAACTAGGCGAGGGAATCGCTGGGAGGGTAGCTCAAACTGGCAAGGCTGTGCTGCTGGAGGATATCTCCACCGACCCGCGCGCTGCCTGGCACGATCTGATAAGCACAGAGGGCTTAAAGGCGTTCATCAGTGTCCCTCTCCGTGCCAAAGACAGTGTGCTGGGCGTGTTGAATGTTGCCAGCCGTTTGCCGCGCAGTTTCACCAAAGATGACATGCATCTACTGCACGCTATTGGCGATCAGGCGGGGGTCGCCATTGAGCAGGCAGAGCTATACGAACGGCTGAGAAAGGAACGGGAAAACTATCGACGACTTGCCCGTCACATGTTAATAGCTCAGGAAGAGGAGCGAGGCAGGGTTGCCCGCGAACTGCATGATGAAACCAGCCAGTCGCTGACCGGTCTTTCACTTAACATGCAAGCACTTCTGAGTATCGCTAAAGCCTCCGACTTTGGCGATACCGCGTTCAAAGCCAAGCTTGAGCAGGCCTATAATATCACTCTTCAGCTCAGTTCGGAGATAAGCGAAATAATGAAGTCTCTCAGGCCAACTGCCTTGGATAGCCTTGGACTGGGCCCCGCCATCCACCAATACGCCGAGAATCGCCTTCAGTCGGTAGGGATCAACGTATCAGTACAGCAGGAAGGTATGGAGGCACGCTTGCCTTCAGAAGTTGAATTCGGGCTTTACCGTATCGCCCAGGGGTCAATCGCTAATATAGCTTGGCACTCCCAAGCCAAGAACGCAGTGATAAGTGTGCGGTGCACTTCAGGCGAGCTTATAATGCAACTTGAAGATGATGGCAAGGGATTTGACGCGTCAAGGCCAATTGAGGTGGACGAAAGCGGTCGCGGGCGAGGACTGTTCAGCATGAAAGAAAGGGCGAGTCTCCTCGGTGGTACTTGCGATATCCAGTCGCAACCTGGGAAGGGTACCAGGATTATAGTAAAAGTGCCAGTATATTGGAGCGAAGCGGATGCGAAAGATAAAGGTGCTGATAGTGAATGACCATAACTCCGAGAACGGTTGAGGGGCACAAGGCCAGATTGACCTACAGAAGCGGGCGATTTATCATAATAGAACCAAAGTAGTCAATGTGAGGAGAATCATGGAAGAGAAGCAAGAGGAGAAGAAAGAGATCCTAATCGTGGATGACGAACCTGATTTTGCCTCAGCTTTGCAAGGCGCTCTGAAGAGTGAGGTATGTGAGGTTGCTATCGCCGCCAGCAAGGCAGAGGCACAGCAAGCAGTCAAGACGATAAACCCTGACCTGGTGATTCTGGGTACGCTGAGCCCCCGTGGAGAAGCGTTCTCGCTGCATCAATGGTTGAGAGCGAATCCCAAGACCAAGGATTTGCCCATTATAGTCATGGATGCACCCCCTGAAAAGCAACTTGTCAAAGGGTGGAGGAGAGACGAGGCGGCGTTGATGGACGCCGAGGACTATGTACCCAAGCCAATTGAGCCGGGCGCGCTAGCCACCAGAGCCCAGACGATTCTGGCAAAGGCAACCAAGCGCATAAAAGTTCTTATAGTGGATGACCATTGGGTAGTTAGGGACGGCATTAATTCTGTACTAGAGCTACAAAATGACATTGAGGTTGTAGGTCAAGCTGTGAATGGGAAAGATGCGCTGGAAAAAGTAGGTGAGCTCTCCCCTGATATTGTGATAATGGACATAGTGATGCCTGAAATGAACGGGTTAGAAGCAACCAAGCGGATATATAAAGAATACCCTCAAACTAGAGTTGTGATGTTATCTCAGTACGATGACGAGGAGAATATCCGCGCCGCTGAGCAGATAGGAGCTTATGGATTCATCCCTAAGCGAGCAGCTAGCTCCCAGCTGGTGAATGCCATAAGGGCTGTACATTACGTAGGAAAGCGTCTGCAAAGGCCTGCTCCAGCTTCGGGCTGAGCCCCAGTGCTGTATATTACCGTGTCGGATCATTTAGATATCTGGCCTTTAGCTTTCAGGGAGGCTACGATTGGAAGCAATTACCATTACGCTCAACGGTAGGGAAGTGAGCGGCCCCCCCGGGATGACCATATTGGAACTGGCACGAGAGTCCGGCGTAGACATACCCACGCTCTGCCACGATCCTTATCTGACTCCAATTGGCGCCTGTCGTATCTGTCTGGTTGAAGACGAACGCTCAGGCAGACTCTCAGCATCCTGCATTACCCCTATAGACCCGGGAATGGTGATCAACACCGAATCGCCCAAGGTACAGGAGCACCGCAAGACCATAATCAAGCTCATACTGGCAAGCCATCCCGATTCCTGCCTGGTGTGCGACAAGGGCAACCACTGCGAGCTGCGCAAGATCGCCTCTGATATGGGAGTCGGGCTGGTGGACCTGCAGAAGATCCCCCAGGTAGCTACTATCGAAGAGGTTAACCCTTTCATTGAAAGGGACTTGAGCAAGTGCATTTTATGTGCCAAGTGCATACGGGCGGACCACGAGCTCGTCGTCGAGGGCGCTATCGACTACATCGACCGAGGATTTGCCTCAAAGCCAGCGACACTGAACGATATGCCGCTGGAGAACTCAGAGTGTACCTTTTGTGGCACCTGTGTGGCAATCTGTCCCACCGGCGCACTAATGGAGAAGAAGCGGGTGTACAGGGGGACAACTCCGACAAACGTGTCAACTACCTGTCCATTCTGTGGCTGTGGGTGCAGCATCAACCTTGAGGTGAAGGGCGATCAAATAGTGCGGGCCAGACCAGGCAAAGAGAGTGCCGTGAACCACGGAACTCTCTGCGTCAAGGGAAGTTACGGCTACGATTTCGTGCATAGCCCGGAAAGGCTGACAAGCCCCCTGGTCAAGGTGAACGGAGACTTTGAGGCAGCATCCTGGGAACAAGCTTTGGACATGGTGGCCTCTGAGCTCAACCGGATAAAGGAAGCTCACGGCCCCAGCAGCCTGGCTCTCCTCAGTTCATCCAAGTGCACCAATGAGGAAAACTACCTGCTGCAGAGGTTAGCTCGGGTGGCACTTGGTACCAACAACGTTGACAACGGCAGCCGCTTGTACGGCGCTGCAAGCATCATAGGCCTGGGGTCGGCAGTCGGCTTTCCCGGCACCACCAACAGTCTTGACGCCTTAGAGCAGTCAGAGGTGATAATGGTTATCGGGGCCAACCTCACCTCCTCCGCCCCCGCCGTGGGGTATGCCGCGAAGCGCGCCGCTAGACATAAAGGTGCCAAGCTACTGCTTGTAGACCCTCAGCAAACAAGGCTCTCTTCGTTTGCCCACCTTTGGTTAAGGCCCAGGGTTGGGACCGATATGGCGCTCATAAACGGCATGGCAAAAGTTATTGTCACTGAGGGCCTGTTGGATGAAGAGTTTGTAACCAGAAGAACAGATAACTTTGAGGCGCTGAGCAAGGCTCTAGCGAGATATACGCCTGAATACGTGGAGGAAGTCACCGGCGTCCCCAGCGAAGAAGTACCTCGGGCTGCCCGGCTTTTCGCGGGGGCAAACCTTGCTTCGATCGTCTATGGCGATGGAATCACCCAGCATGTGACTGGGACAGATAGCGTAATGGCTCTGGCGAATCTGGCGATGCTGACCGGGAATATTGGGATCAGGGGTGGCATCTTTGCGCTACAAAGGGATTGCAACGGGCTAGGTGCGTGTGACATGGGTGCCCTGCCCGATTCACTCCCTGGATACCACTCTGTGGAGGATGCCCAGGCAAGAAAGAAGTTCGCAGACCGCTGGGACACTGACCTGCCTGGCGATGCCGGGCTAACAGCTATCGAAATGATTAACCACGCAAGAGAGGCAAAGATCAAGGGCATGTACATTGTGGGAGAAAACCCGGTCTTGAGTTTTCCCAACCCGAATCTCATCAAGGAAGCTCTGGCGTCCCTCGATTTCCTGGTGGTTCAGGACATGTTCCTCACCGAAACAGCGAAGCTGGCAAACGTGGTTCTGCCCGCTGCAAGCTTCGCCGAAAAGGAAGGCACTTTCACCAACTTCGAGGGGAGAGTTCAGCAGGTGCGCAAGGTTATCGAACCCCTCGGTGGCAGCTTACCAGACTGGGAGATAGTTCTTCGGCTGGCGAAGAGCATGGGCTCCCCTATGCCCTATTCCTCTCTCCAGCAAGTTATGGACGAGATCCAGGAATTGGTTCCTTTGTATCAGGGCACTGGCTACAGAGGCGCGGAGGCAAAGGATATATACCAGGCTGAATTGGACAGGGAGCCCTTGAGCAACAGGCGCCTCTATAAAGGTCAATTCCCAAGCGGATTCGGCCGCTTCTCTCCAGTGCAATATGAGCCGCTGACAGAAATGACAAGAGATGGGTATTCCCTCACGCTGCTGGCGGGGAGTGTCCTCTACCACTCAGGTACAGGCTCCAGAAGCTCTAGAGCCCCGAGGCTGAGCGAATTCTCGCCAGAGGCCTATGTGGAAATCGGTGAAGCTGATGCCGGGCAGGTTGGGATCAGCCAGGGTGATGAGGTCAAGGTCATCTCGCCCGCAGGTGAGGTGACCGCTGTGGCCAGATTCACTGACACGCTGCCTGAAGGAATCATTTTCATGCCCATTTCCTTCCCTTCAACCCCTGTCAATCAACTATTTGGCGCCGCTCTGGATCCCCGGGCAAAAACCCCCGCACTCAAAGCATGTGCCGTGAAGCTGGAAAGGATTTAGCCTTGTGGGTAAGCGTCAAGAAATAGCCGGACCCGACATGAAACGGATGGCGGAGGTCATAGCTCGCTATCAAGACCAGAGGTGGCCATTGATTCCTCTGCTGCAGGAGATTCAGCAGGAGTTCGGATATATCCCTAGCGAGGCTGTCAATCCCATAGCCCAAGCTTTCGAACTATTCCCCTCTCAGGTACAGGGGGTGATCACTTTCTATGAACAGCTCTACACTACGCCTCGAGGAAAAAAGATTGTCAAAGTGTGTCGGGGTACAGCATGCCATGTGCGCGGCGGAAAGACCATACTGAAATTGGTGAAGCAGAATCTTGGCCTGGAAGAGGGGGAAACATCCCTAGATCTTGAGTACACCCTGGAGACCGTTGCCTGCATCGGCGTTTGCGCCCTGGCACCCAATATAGTCATTGGAAAGGACACCCATGGCGACATGAATCCTAAGAAGGTAGCTCGACTCTTCGGTGAGCGAAAGGGTGAGGGGTAGCTTGCGAAACCATCGCACCGTTTTTGTTTGTCAGGAAACGCCGTGTCTTTCCATGGGATCCGGTGCCGTCTACGAGGCGCTCAAGGCTGAGGTGGCGCGGCAAGGTGTGGCAGACGCTAATGTGGACTTCAGCGGCTGTCATGGCCACGGCCTTTGCGGGCAAGGCCCCAGTGTGGTTGTTGAACCCGATGGTATTTTCTATCTCCAAGTTGATGCCAAGGACGCGCCAGAGATTGTAAGCTCGCACCTTCGTGATGGCAAGCCGGTGGAGCGCCTATTCTACCGTGACCCTGTGACAGGGCAAGCCATACCGCTCTATTCAGATACAAAATTCTACGCGGGACAGCAGCGCATCATCCTGCGAAACTGCGGCCACATTAACCCCGAGAAAATTGACGACTATATCGCCCGCGGTGGGTACCAGGCACTGGAGAAAGCTCTTCTTAAGATGACACCTCAAGAAGTCATTGAAGAGGTCGCAAAGTCCGGCCTCAGAGGCAGAGGCGGTGCCGGCTTCCCCGCAGCGCGCAAGTGGGAGCTCTGCCGCAATGCCCCTGGTGAGCAGAAATACGTCATCTGCAATGCCGACGAGGGCGACCCTGGGGCCTTCATGGATCGCTCCATCCTTGAG
>JAUXAX010000043.1 GCA_030619685.1 Dehalococcoidia bacterium | reverse complement strand
TGCATGAGCAAGATGCAGCTGCCAAAGATCGATGAATACGAAGACTACTTTTTTATGGTCTTTCATTTCCCCGTGTTCAATCCCGAAGCGCGCGTAACCACGCCCAGTCAAGTTTCTATATTCATTGGTGAGGACTATCTGATCACCCTGCACCAGGGAGACCTCAAGCCGCTGGTGACTCTCTTTAGAGCGTGCGAAACGAACGAGAAAAATAGAGAGGAAAGCATGGGCCGCAGCTCCGGGTACCTGCTGTATCTCATCCTCGACAGGCTGGTCAACTATTGCTTCCCCATACTAAACAGGATTGGAGAGAACATCGATGAGGTGGAGGAGCGTATCTTCGGTGAGAATCCGCGTGCAGCGCTCGCGGCTGTAGCGGTACTGAGGCGCGACATTATAGCATTTCGGCGAATCATCAGGCCCCAGACTGAGGCGGTCGAGACACTCGAGCAGAAAGAGTGGCCGGTGTTCAAAGAGGACCCCGAGATCTACTTCGGCGATATTGCGGACCATTTGCGCAAGATTAGCGGTACGCTCGATGACTACAGAGATGTGGTGGAGGGTCTTAGCGATACCAACGATATAATGATCTCGTTTCGCACCAATGAGGTTATTCGAGTGCTGACCATCATCGCAACCATAATGCTGCCCCTGACGCTGATCGCCAGCATCTTGGGGATGAATATCTATCCCATGCCTGTTGACAGTCCGGCTGCCTTTGCCGGAATACTCGTTGCTATGCTCTGCATCATCGGGGGCATGCTGGCTTTCTTCCGTTCCCGGCGCTGGATTTAGAAGCTGATGGTCATCTCACAGCGGTTTGTTGTTGTTGTTGCTCTTTTCATCACTTGCCTCATTACGGCGAATATCATCGCTGTTAAACTGATAACCTTGGGCGTTGGGCCGGTAAGGCTTGGCGGGCTTGAACTCCCGGCGCCGTTGCCCGCTGCAATTATCATCTTCCCCTTAAGCTATATCATCGGCGATATACTCACCGAGGTCTACGGATATCGCCTGGCGCGCCGTGTGATTTGGCTGGGCTTTCTCTGCAACGTGATCGCGGTGATTGCTTTGTGGGTGGCAGGGCAACTTCCGGCTCTTGATGAGGATGTCCAGGTCGCCTATGAACGCATCTTGGGCTATGTTCCTCGGATTCTGGTGGCCTCCTTTGCTGCTTACCTGGTTGGCGAGTTCGCCAATTCCTTTGTCCTGGCCAAGATGAAAATCAGGACCAAGGGGCGCTTCTTGTGGAGCAGGACTATCGGTTCCACCATAGTCGGTCAGGGGTTGGATACCTCGGTTTTCATCGCCATCGCCTTCGGCGGCACACTGCCTGGGGCTGTGCTTGGCAGCATTATCCTCACTCACTGGCTGGTGAAGACCCTTTACGAGGCGGCGGCCACTCCCTTCACCTACGCCGTAGTGAATTTCCTGAAGAAAAAAGAGGGCATCGATACCTACGACTACGATACCGATTTCAATCCCCTGCTGGTTACACGCTGAGATCAACCCTTGAAGAAAGGAGGTTGCGAAATGAAGATCAGGGTATTAGGAGCGCACAATGTTGAATCGGCTACTACCAGGCTGACGTCTTTACTCGTCGACGATACCCTCGCAGTGGACGCCGGGGCACTGACCTCCACCCTCTCCCTTTCAGAGCAGGAGAAGGTGAGCTCTATTCTGCTCACCCACTGCCACTACGACCACGTGAGGGATGTGGCTACCATCGCACTTAATATCTCCCATTTCCAGAAGACTATCCGGGTCTATTCCCAGGCCAGCACACTGGATGCCATCTCCGATAATATACTTAACGGTGTTATCTACCCCAAATTCACCGAGGTACCTAACCCTGACAACCCTCCCTTGAGATTCTGCCCCCTCGAGCCCCACAAGGTAGAAGACATAGGCGGCTACAAGGTGCTGGCGGTTCCGGTGAAGCATGCTGTCCCCACGGTGGGCTATCAGATTACTTCTGGCGAGCAAAAGAGCTTCTTTTATAGCGGCGATGCGGGGCCGGGTTTGTCTGCCTGCTGGGAACATATATCGCCACAGTTGCTTATCATCGATGTGACCCTGCCCAATAGACTGGAGAAGCATGCTGTCTCCGCTGGACACCTTTCCCCTCGCCTACTTGGAGAGGAGTTGGCCGGGTTCAAGAAAACCAAGGGCTATCTCCCGCCGGTGGTGATTATCCACGTCAGCCCCGTGTTCGAGGGCGAGATCAGGGAAGAAACAGAAGGGGTGGCGAAGCAGCTAGGGGCGAATATAACCCTGAGCTATGAGGAGATGAGGCTGAGCCTATAATTGAAGGTAAACGTTCAGCAGTCAGCTTTCGGCTAATCCCCCTTAGTCCCCCTTTAGAAAAGGGGGATTTTGCGACCCTGTTCGAGTTTTTAGGGTTCTAGGTTCTAAGTTCAAGGTTGACCTAGAACGTAGAACTTAGAACATTCTCAAAGCTGAATGCTGGGTGCTGATAGCTGAATACTTGCAATTAAAGGCCCATTTCGCGTGCTACTCGCTCGAGGTGGTAGTCAGCGTCGCCGAACGCGATTTCCATCGCCTTGGCACGGCGGTAGTAGAGCTGCATATCGTGATCCTGGGTAATACCAATTCCTCCATGAATTTGTATACCCTCGACGCAAGCCTTTCGATAGGCCTCGCAGATCCACGCTTTCGCTATTGAGACATCCTTCTTGCAGGGGAGCCCCTCGCTCAGCTTCCAAGCTGTCTGATAGGTGATATCCCTCGCGCCTGCGACATCGGTCGCCATATCGGCGCACTTGTGCTGGATAGCCTGGAAACTTCCAATAGGTCGGTCGAACTGAACCCTTTCCTTTGCGTAGTTAGTCGACGTTTCCAGGACCTGCTGGGCACCACCTACCATCAAGGGACATAGGGCAAACGCTGCCTGCTCTATGATGTCTTCTACTATCTCCCATCCCCGGTCGAGTTCACCGAGCATGTTAGTCTTAGGAACCCGCACCTTATCGAATACAACCTCACATTGCTTATCGGCGGTGAATGTTTTCAGCAGCGTGCAGCTTATGCCCGGGCTCCTGGCATCCATCAGGAACAGGGTTAAGCCGTCCTGCTCGTCGTCACTGTCCTTGGTCCTAGTGACACATAGCAGATAGTCAGCAACTTGAGCATCTGGGACAAAAAGCTTAGTACCGCTAATAACGAAATCATCCCCCTCAGGAACCGCTCGAACCGTGATATCCGCTGCATCGTAACTTGCGCTGGGTTCGGTAAGCGCCAGGGTTAGTATCAATTCCCCTTTTGCTATCTTGGGCAATAGTTCCCCTTTCTGCTCTTCGCTGCCCCATCTCAAGATAGTCAACCCACCACACACGACTGTTGAGAGAAAGGGGCCGGGAACAAGCGCCCTGCCCATCTCCTCGAGGAGGATGGTGAGATCGAGGGAACTCAGCCCGCTGCCGCCATATGCCTCAGGGAAGACCAGGCCCATCCAACCTAGGTCCGCCATTTTCTTCCACAGGTCGGGCGAGTAGCCCTTCTCATCCTTCTCCATTTCGCGTACCAGCGTCTTCGGGCATTCCTTCGTCAGAAAATCGCGGGCTGTATTCCTCAGCATTTCCTGCTGTTCGCTAAGGGCGTAATCCACGCTCTCCTCCTTTCGCTCATGGCCGGTGGTAGTCAACCGAACGAGCTGTTGGGTGACGGCACGTTAGCCGATCCCGACCTCTAGTCCGCGGGACTCAAGAAAGGTTTTGATAACCTCCACCTCTTCACTTTCATGCAGTTTGAGCACGCTCAACTCGTATTCCAGACCCAATCTGGCGTATTTCTCCTTGCCCAGCGAATGATAGGGCAAAAGATCGATTCTCTTGAGCCCCAGCTCAGTCATGAATTCAGTCAAAGCTCCTATATTCTGTTCCGAATCGTTATACCCCGGTATCAAAGGCACCCTTATTATCATTGGCTTACCTTGGGCAGCGACCATTCTAGCGTTTTCCAGGATTAATCCGTTATCGACCCCGGTAAGCTCTTTATGTCTCACTGGATCCATGTGCTTAATGTCGTAAAGCACCAGATTGGTATGCTCCAGAATCCTTTGCAGAACCTTGGTCTGCACAAATCCGCAGGTATCCAGACATGTGTCGATGGCTGACTCTTGGCACCTTCGAAATAGGTGCCAGAGGAATTCCGGCTGATGGGTTGGCTCACCTCCTGAGGCAGTAACCCCGCCGCCTGAGTTCTGATAGAACAGGGTATCCTTCTTCACTTCCTCCAAAACCTCTTCGACGGTCATGAGCTTCCCACTTATCTCTCTGGCCTTGTTGGGGCATGCCTCAACGCACTTGCCGCAGTTCTTGCATAGGCGGCGATCTATTTCTATGGCACCCTCAGGACTTACTGTAGTGGCCTTATTGGGACAGGCCTCAACGCACCGATAGCATCTGGCGCATAGATGTTCGAAGTAAAAAAGCTGCGGGGATGGCTGTATGGACTCCGGGTTGCTACACCACAGGCATCTCAGCGGGCAACCCTTAAGGAAAACGGTGGTCCTGATCCCAGGGCCATCGCGGATTGCAAATCTCTCTATGTTAAAAACACAACCCGTTGTTTCGGTCTTCTCGGAGCCTTCGGAATCACTCGAAGGCAAACCTCCCAAATTGACCATAAGCAAGATCACTCCTCGCAGCCTGCTAGACTAGCACTCCCTAGCCTCGTATTGGCTGTTTGGTTTCTTCGGTTGATTTCCATTATACCAAGGAGTTCAGTAAGGTCAAACGATTGGTTAGGAAGGCAGGCTCAGCCTGTGGGCTAATACGTAGATGGCTAGTGATGATTGCAGAGGCATTATCGAAAAGGCTGCTGATAGATGTCCATTGCCTGGGAGCTGGAACTAGCCTCGGGGGAGAGCTAGCCCTCTGGTAGCGATAATCTGCCTCTGAATCTCAGAGGTACCGCCGGCGATCTTGTAATGCGGGGACTCTTGATAGATATGCGCAAACCACCCATGGAGTGCTGCGTATTTGGAATCGGACGCTAGTTCCCCGTAGGGACCCATTACCTGCGTACCTGCGTTGGCTAGGTCGTAAACCATCTCGGTGCTAAGCAGCTTGGCCATCGCGGTCTCATTCAGGGCAAACATCTTATGCTCCTGCATCCAGCAGAGACGCAGGGAGATTATCCTGGTCACAGCGAACTTCATCTCTATCTCGGCCAGCTTGCGCCGCACGAGCGGATCCTCCGACAACGGCCTCCCATGGCGTTTGGTGTTCTTGACATAATCCACCAAAAGCTCCAGGGGGCGGTAGAATCCACTGACTGTGACTGCTCGTTCGAAGAGGAGTGCGGCCCCGATGATGTAGAACCCCTGGTTCAGTTCGCCGACTAGGTTCTCCTTCGGGATACGGACATCGTCGTAGAATACCTCGCATGAGTGATAACCGCTCATATTGTATATGGGGCGGATGGTAACTCCCGGCGTGTTCTTCAGGTCAAAGATGAGCAGCGAAATCCCTCTATGCTTCTTGGGATTATCGGGGTCGGTCCTGACCGCCAGCCAGCCATAGTCAGCGAAGTCAGCTTTGGTGCTGAACATCTTCTGGCCATTGATCAGATAGTAATCACCCTTATCCTCCGCCCTGATACTCAGCGAAGCAAGGTCTGAGCCCGCCTGAGGTTCGGTGTAACCCATTGAAAACTCGATTTCGCCGCTGGCTATCCGCGGCAGGTATTTATTCTTTTGCTCCTCGCTTCCGTGCAAAAAGAGTGTAGGTCCTACTACCATGGCTCCAATCAGAGCAAATGGTGCTGGGGCAAGGCATATGCCAGCTCCTCTTGAATGACGTAGTTATCAAAGGCTGAAGCCCCTATGCCGCCCCACTCCTTGGGCCATGTGGGACAGAGCCAGCCCTTTTCCCCCAGCTTGCGTAGCAGCCCTCGGGTAGCAGGGCTATATGGCCGGTCGTACAGGAAATCCAGTCTGCTATCCTCCTTGACCTCCTTTTGCAGGAAGTCTCGCACCTCCTGGCGTAGACGCTCTTGCTCCGGCGTAAAACTGAAGTCCATTAAGCTGCCTCCGTTTTCGCGAGTTCTATATTTACTTAGGTTCCTGATCTAACCCTAGCACCTTCCGCGCAGTATTGAGGTAGACGTTCTGCAATACCTCTGGCTTATGACCTGCTGCCTCCCAGTCGCCGAACAGTATTTCGTACTGGAAGAAGGGGTAGTCACTGCCGAACATTATCTTGTTCTTGACACGGGTGTTCAGTTCTCTCTTAAAGAGCTCGTGGTGGTACTTGGGCCGCCAGCCGTGCACCTCGCAATACACATTGTCCTTATGTATCATCACAGCCACCATCTCGTCAATGAAGGGCCAGGGGTAATGATGTCCGATGATGGTAAGTCCGGGAAAAGCGGCGGCAACATCATCTACATTAGGGATCGGATTCTCGGTCACCAGGCGTATGCCCATTCCTCCACCCTGACCGGCCCCTCCGGCGGTTGCTCCGACCGTAATCTTGATGGGGACCTGCGCCTCCTGGCACATCTCATAGAAAGGCCACCATGTCTTGTCATTTGCAGGAACGCCGGCCATTCCCGATACGAATACGCCGAAGCTGCCCAGCTGCGAGATGCATCTTTCCACCTCTTTAAGCGCTGTCCAGACACCCCAGTCGAGAGGAAGGCCTACCCAAAATCCTAGAACGACATCGGGATAGGCCTTCTTCAGTTGGCCTACGTAGTTGTGCCTATCCTTTACGTGCTGAAACTCGGTGAAGCCAAAAGGTTTGCCCGTGGCACTGAGAATCACCACCTGGACATCAGCATCCCTCCAATCTTGAGCCATCTCGTCTTCGGTCTTTATGCGCATCCCTGACGTCTTGAAATACTCCTTTAGCGCCTCTATCATCGCTGGGTCTCTGCTTACCGCGCCCTCCTTGGTGCTCATCAAGCACTCCATATCGATGGCCTTCATTTACTATCCTCCTTGGACAAAGTCTAGTCCGTTCACCCTGAGCCCTTCGGCAAGCTCAGGACAGGCCTGTCGAAGAGCTCGCCACGAACGGCATCCGGCATATCAATTTTCATCCTTCCCTGGTAGGCGCCCCTCTGTGTGGGGTTGCTAGGCGAAGACGCCCTCTTTTGTTAGTTCCTTGATCTCCTTCTTTGACATGCCCAAGAGCTTGCCGTAGACGTAGTTGTTGTCTTGCCCGACCTTGTGCATAGGCCCGAATAAGACGGGAGTCTCGGAGAAATAGATCGGCTCGGAGAACACCGGCGATCTCCCGGCAACGGGCCACTCTACGCCTGGCCTATTGAAGTCAGCGGAATAGTATTCGGCTTCCTTGTAGAAATCGTGGCTCTTCAGATGCTCGCTTTTTGCCAGGTCTTCTCCCTTGGCCACAATTCCTGCTGGCACCCCTGCCTTTTGCAGCCTTTCCATGACTTGGTAGGCGGTGCGCTTCGATGTCCACTCTCCGACCAGGATGTCCAGCTCCTTCGCTTTCTTGACCCTATCAGCGGCGGTGGCGTACTCCGGCGATTTTGTCCAGGCCGGGTTGCCGATGGCGGCGCAGAAGGCCTTCCATTCCTCTTCCGTAGTGACGGCGATGGTGCACCACCTATCCTCGCCCTTGCAGGGATATGCACCGTGCGGGGCGAAGAAACGGTGCCTGTTCTCCCTGCGCTCCGGGACAACTCTGTTTGACTGGTAGTCCAGGAAGGCAGGACCCACAGTGACCACACCGGATTCATATATTGGGCACTCGATGAAGCAGCCCTTGCCCGTGCGGCGCCGCCTTTCCAGTGCTCCTATCACTGCTAGGGCGTTGAACACTGAGGTGTGGTAGTCGGAGTAGGAGATGTTGGCTACGCCGAGGTTGTCGGGCGTCCCGCTCATGCTGGATATGGCGCAGGCGTGCTGCATCAGCCTCCCATAGGCCTTGTAGCCTCCATAGGGGCCTGTGCTCCCCAGTCCGGTCTGCCAGAGTACGATCAGGTCTTCTTTTAGCGATTGAACATGATCGAAGTCAAGACCATACCTGGCCAGAGCTCCCCCCCCAAGGTTGGTCATGTATACGTCGCTCTTCTTGATCAGCTCTTCCATGACCTCCTTGCCCTTGGGCTTGCGGACATCAAGGGTGACATTTCGCTTGAGTGGCCGGTACTCTAGTTGTAGCGCCCCCGGCGCATAGATAGGGCCGTACCATGACATATCGAGAGCTGTAAGCGTCTCAACCTTGATAACCTCTGCACCCATGGAAGCCAGCAGACGTGTGGCCAGGGGCAATGCTATGTAAAGACCGAACTCTATGACTCTAACGCCCTCGAGAGCTTTCTTGGCCATAGCCTTATCCTTCCTTTCTTTCGCGCGTTGTCTGATACCTCAGATTACACCTGTGGTGCGCAGCACCGCCAGGTCTTCTTTAGAGTATCCCAGCTCATCGCAGTAGATTCTCTCGTTGTCCTCGCCCAGCAGCGGAGCCGCCTTTTGGGGCGCCCCGATGGCGTCACTGTATAGCGGGCCCTTGGGGTACTTCATTTTGCCGACCACGGGATGGTCCAGTTCCACCCAGAAGCCGCGTGAACTAAGCTGGGCGTCTTCGAGAAGTCCGGGCGCATCGTTTACCGGTATAACCGCCAGCTTCCGCTTCTGTCCCTCGAGGAAAAGCTCCCGCGCGGTGAGCCTGTCGGTGAAGTCTATCACCATCACATTTACCATATCGCGGACCGGCATGCGATCAATTAGGCCGCCTTTGTACTGTTCTTGTAGGACTTCATCGTTGCCTGTTACCTCGTGCATCCACTGCGCCAGCGTATCCCACTCCAGCGGTGTCACCACACACAGCGAGATCCAGCCATCTTTGCAGGGATACAGGCCGCAGGGCGTGACCATGGCATCCATTACACCTACCCGTGATACGTTCTCCTTTTTCTTTTTCCACATGGCTACCGGCGTCTGCTCATGATAGAAGGTTATCATGGCCTCTTGCATGGACACGTCCACATGCTGTCCCTTCCCTGAGGTGGCATCCCGGTAGAATAGCGCGGCTACTGTGCTGGCTGCTGCATACTGTGCTCCGGGATAGAACGATTGCTCACCGCCGAGCACCAGCGGCTGCTGGTGAGGCTCGCCGATAAGCTGCATGTAGCCGCTCATGGCCATAATGTTGATATCGGTGGCCTTGTAGCCGCTTAGGGGCCCTTTCTGTCCAAATGGCGTGATGGAACTCATCACCAGCCTGGGATTGACCTTCCGTAGCGCGGGATAGTCTATCCTCAGGCTGGCAAGATACCCCACGGGAAAGCTTTCCACCACTATGTCCGCTTTCTCGACCAGTCTCTTGAAGATAGCCTGGCCAGTGCTATCCTCGATGTTCAGCGTGATCGAGCCTTTGCTGGTGTTGAAATAGAGGAAGTGCAGGCTCTTCTCAGGATGAACCTCGTTATTATGAAACGGACCTCGGAACCTCATTTTGTCCCCTCCCGGGGGCTCAACCTTTATCACATCGGCTCCGAGGTCGCCGAGAAGTTTGCCGCAGTAGGCACCCTTCTCATCAGCCAGATCTAGGACCCGATATCGAGGAAGAAATCCTGTTTCCCTTTCCTTCTCTGGCATTTTCTACCCCTTTTTTGGTATTGAATTTGGTGTTTAGCAGTCACCCTTTTGCTTGGGATTCGTGCGAAAGTCTATCAATAAACCCTGCGAAAGTCAACATTAATGGAGCAGGCACTCCTGTGGTATACTCTTGGCACGAAACCTCCGTTAGCTTATCTTTGTGCCAATGTATAGAGTGGGTGTAGACATAATTGAGATAGAGCGCATCCAGCGGATTGTCGACCGCTGGGGGCAGAGGTTCCTCCTTTCTCACTCCCGGGACTATGCCGTCGCCTCGGTAGTAGGAGGGACGCAAGACCTTTCTAAATAGCATGCCAAAAAGTCATAGAAAGTTCTTGCCAACCGGTTGATTAGCTGGTATAATCTACTCAGATCGGACCTTTAACTCAGCCCGGAGAGACTGAGAAGGGAGACAAAAGTGGCCCCAAATCAGGGGAAATCGAACAAAGACAAGGATGCCTCGGCCTGATAAAGGCGGAGGTTTTTTTATGCCTGAGAAAGTAATAATGTCGGGGCACGACATACGACGGGCGATTGTCCGTATGGCTCATGAGGTTGTGGAGAGTGTCGACGGTTGCAATGACCTGGTTCTAATCGGCATACATACTCGCGGCGTGCCTCTGGCTCACCGTATTGCAGAAGTGATAAAGGGTTTCGAGAAGGTGGATATTGCCGTCGGCGCCCTCGACATCGGGCCGCACCGCGATGACCTGTCGTACCTTGGCGTACAGCCGGTTATTCGCCCCAACGACATCCCCACCAGCATCATAGACAAGGATGTTGTCTTGGTCGACGATGTCCTGTTCACCGGGCGGAGCACTCGCGCTGCTATGGATGCCCTCGTAGATTTCGGGCGCCCTCGCCGCATTTTGCTGGCGGTGCTCATCGACCGCGGACATCGGGAGCTCCCGATCAAGGCCAACTTTGTGGGGAAGAACATCCCCTCCTATAGACCTGAGCGCGTTCAGTTGCGGCTAAGGGAGACCGATGGCGTAGACGAAGTGGTGATTGTAAGTCCAGCCAAAGCGGCAGTGGTGTAGGCTAGTAAGGGTGGAGGTGCTTATGAGCTTGGTAAATAGGGACCTGATAACTATAGAGGACCTCTCAAACGGAGAAATCGAGGCTGTTTTCGCCTTGGCAGATGAGATGTCTCGCTCAATGAAGGAACAGTCTAACCTGTGCCAGGGCATGATAATGGCCAGCCTGTTTTTCGAGCCAAGCACCAGGACGCGGTTGTCGTTCGAGGCTGCGATGAACAGGTTGGGGGGCAGGGTGATATCCGTGGTGGAAATGAGTAATACCTCGCTGGCAAAGGGCGAAAGCATTGCTGATATGGCAAGGGTGGTGGGAGGCTATGCGGACATAATTGTCATCAGACATCCCTGGGAGGGGGCAGCAAAGGTGGTTGCCGACTATGCTGATGTTCCCGTGATAAATGCCGGCGACGGGGGGCATGAACATCCAACCCAGACCTTGTGCGACCTCTACACCCTCAAGAAAGAGAGGCAAACCCTTGAGGGGCTGAAGATCGCTCTGTGGGGAGACTTGAAATACGGTCGGACAGTACATTCCCTAGCCTATGCGCTGGCCAGGTTCGGCGCAAATATCCATTTTCGTCCTAGCCCGGGTCTTGAGATGCCGAAACATGTCATAAGGAAGCTAACTACGGAATATGCAGGTATGCTGGAAAGGTATGATGGTTTGGAAGATGTGGATGAAGAGGGGCTTTTTCCCCTGGATGCTGTATACGTAACGCCAAGTGGTCCGCATCAGCTTGCAAACATACCCGCTGTCGGTATTCAGATCGAGTTGAAGAAAGGGGTTGATGCCCTTTATGTCACCAGGCTACAGAAGGAGAGACTTGAGCCTGTGGCAGAGGGAGAAGAGTTGGAGAAGAGCTACCCGGTAGTGGACAAGAGACTTCTCAAAGGAAAGGGATTTAGAGAAACAATTGTTATGCACCCCCTGCCCCGTGTAGATGAGCTCGCCTATGAGATAGATGCTGACCCGCGAAGTATGTATTTCAAGCAGGCAGCACGTGGACTGCCAATTAGAATGGCCCTGATATCCCTTCTTCTAGGTGCTAAGGAGGTTGAGATCCCTGAGCAGAGGGGGGCATTCTTTGTACAAAAGAGAGACTATCCCGTCTATAAGCGTGACACCGGCGTCAGGTGCCTAAACAAAAACTGCATCTCCAATCAAGAGACCGAGACGCGGTACATCAAGCCCGCGTTCCAAATGGTATCGAACGATCCTTTGACGCTAAGGTGCGTCTACTGTGAGCACGAAATCCATCCGCAATATATAGCCAGTTCGAAGTGGCACCAGGGGGTTGTGGAGCGCAAAAGGTATTATAGCGCCGACAGTTTTATGCTGGGCAGAATACAGCCGGAGAATCTTCTTGTTTTCGATTCGGAAGACAAGGCTCGGGCTCGGGGATTTAAGCCCGGCAAGAGAGCCCTTCGGGCGTGATCAGGTATGAGGTGTAGTGATAACTGATCGTTTGGATAACGAATCCAAGAACATCCTTATTCGCAGTGGTCGCATCATCGACCCCTCGCAGCGGGTCGATGCCACCGGCGACTTATTCATCTCTGATGGCAGGATCGGTTGGCTGAGCACACAAAACAGGGGCTCTTTGCCTGAGAACTGCCTGGTGGTCAATGCCAAGGGGATGGTAGTCTGCCCCGGTCTTGTTGATATTCACTGCCACCTGCGCCAACCTGGATTTGAGGAGAAGGAGACAATCGCTACGGGAACCCGTGCTGCAGCTAAGGGTGGATTCACTACAGTCTGCTGTATGCCCAATACCGATCCGCCTGTAGATTCAGGCGCTACAGTGGAGTTCATCAGGAGGGTAGCCTCCAGTGAGGGCGTGGTTCGCGTCTTGCCTGTAGGATGCGTTACTAAGGGCAGAGCAGGAAGCGAGCTCGCCGATTTCGGCGAGCTTTCCACATCTGGCGTTATCGCCTTCAGCGACGATGGTAGTCCGGTAGCCGATTCCTCCCTTATGCGCCGTGCCCTGGAGTGCAGCCAGGACTCCGGTTTGCCGATCATCGACCACTGCGAAGACATGACCCTCAGCCGGGGCGGGGTAATGAATGAAGGCTCGGTTGCGGCCCGACTGGGGCTTAAAGGGATACCGGCTGCTGCTGAGGAAAAGATGGTTGCCAGGGACATCGGCCTGGCAGGGTCGACCCGTGGCAGGCTTCACATCGCTCATGTGAGCACCGCAGGCTCGGTGGACCTCATCCGCCGCGCCAGGGATGAGGGCGTTCTAGTTACCGCTGAGGTGACCCCTCATCATCTGACCCTAACGGAGGAGATGGTTGCTGGCTATAACACCAATGCCAAGGTCAACCCGCCGCTGCGAACAGCGGAAGACATCGCTGCCCTTGTCCTCGGCTTGAGGGAAGGGGTGATCGATGCCATTGCCACTGACCATGCGCCTCACACCGCGGAGGACAAGATGTGCGAGTTCGCCCAGGCTGCCTTTGGCATCAGCGCATTTGAGACGGCGTTGGGCAGCCTGATGGAGCTGGTGCATCAGGGAAGGATTGACCTGGTGACGCTTATCTCAAAGCTTACGCATGAGCCGGCATCCCTGCTGCGGCGAGATGATCTGGGTACGCTAAAGCCCGGCTCTCCCGCCGATGTAACGATTTTTGACCCTGAGAGGGAGTGGGTGGTAAACCCCGATGATTTCGCGTCGAAAGGGAAGAATACGCCGCTTGCCGGCTCTGTGCTCAGGGGCAAGGTGATGATTACCATATCTGGCGGGAAGGTTTCGTACAAGGACGGTGCCATAAAGCTGGAGACGGTGGTTGTCTAGCGAGCGCTTCGTAGAGATGGTTAGGGGGAACAGATGACTATAGAGGAACTTTTGAGCCACAGTAAGAAACAATATATTGCCAAGATTGGGAATACCTTTCTCGTGTCACCCGCATCGAAAGATATTGCTGAATCTATGTCTCGTGAGGAACTGGACAAACGTTTTGTGGAATTCCCTAGCGAGATGATAAAGTGCTTGAACAATACGCCAAACGTTGTCAGTTGTTCACGAAATATGGCCCCAGAACTCATAGGTAGCCTCTACGTGGAAGAGGAACGAAATCGAGAGGAAGGAATTAGCGTGTACGATGTCAGTGGATTCGTGCCGAATTTCTTCGACTGTATCAAGTTTCAAGCAATATGGCCTCGCAAGAATCAAGAGATTCCAGCTTGGTATTCAGGAGAAGTCTTAGAAACCTTCAATATTCTATACGATGGAGCGATATTCTTGGTCTTTGGTGAAACCAGCTCCATTGGAGATAGGTGGTATGCCTGGCAGTTTGGTCTGGAGGCGATGAAGATTATAAAGTCCTGTTTCGAACAGTCAGAGCTTTGGCAGGTTACGAAAATAGGACCGATAATGCTCCACCCGGCCATTTATTTCACATTTGTAGATGATGAAGTTGAGCTAAGTTCACCAACCGCTATGGCAAGCGACAATGATCTTTATGTGTTCTTTCCCTTTCAAAACGGTGGTGCTCCGGAAGAGCACATCGAAGAATTCTTTTACAGCGTGGGCCACGCCATCAAAGAACATCACGGAAACCTTCTCCTTCGTCACGAGATTATGACTACTGAGATCGATTTCAGAAGCAAGTTCCAAACACTCAGTTTGGCTCACCAGAACCTTCTGGCACTGAGCTCATGGAACCCTCGCGACATGATAAAACGTTCGGCCAATCTAAGGCAACTGCGAGAAGGGATTCGACAAGCTTACGAGATATATGTGACTCTCATGGATTTGCATGCTGCTATGACACAAGAGCGACGCCAATTCAAAGCGCAGGTTTTGCAAAACACATTCCTGCGAGAAATGTGGAATTACTTCGATGAATTGGTGAGTGATGTAGCGAAGACGGACTTCTCACCCCTCCTGCAAGGGGTGCGGTTTTTCGAAGAAGAGACTCGAACCGTGACGACAGGGCGGTCAAACCTTCAAGCAGCACTTGTCGGCGCGCTCGTAGCGTCAGTAATATATGCAATTGCGTCAGCACTAGTTGCATAGCAGAGCGGATGCGTAGGCTGAGGAATCGACGTGTCGAGAACATCTAAAGTTCTGGTCATCGGCTCGGGGCCGATAATAATCGGGCAGGCGGCCTAGTGTTTACATAAAATACGAAGGAGGTTTATGTGCCCAAGCGCACTGATATCGACAAGGTGATGATCATCGGTTCCGGCCCCATCATCATCGGCCAGGCCTGCGAGTTTGACTATTCCGGTACACAGGCTTGCAAGGCGCTGAGAAAGCTGGGTTATAAGATCGTGCTGGTCAATTCAAACCCCGCCACGATCATGACCGATCCCGGCATGGCAGACGTGACCTACATCGAGCCCCTTAATCTGGAGACCATGACCAAGATCATCGAGAAGGAACGCCCCGACGCCCTGCTCCCGAACCTTGGTGGACAATCAGCACTGAATCTCTCCTCTGAGCTGGCCAGGTCGGGGGTGCTGGAGAAATACGGCGTAAAGGTAATCGGCGTAAACATTGATGCCATCGAGCGCGGCGAGGACCGCCAGGTGTTCAAGGATACCATGAATAGCATCGGTCTCGAGATGCCAAAAAGCGAGGTCGCCCGCTCCATCAATGAAATGGAGATAATTGCTGAGAAATTGGGGTTTCCGGTTGTGCTTCGTCCCGCCTACACCATGGGCGGCACCGGAGGCGGGCTGGTTTACAACCAGGAGGAACTGCGCACGGTGGGGAGTCGCGGCCTGTCGGCAAGTCTGGTCGGACAGGTGCTGGTGGAGGAGTCCGTCCTTGGATGGGAGGAGTTGGAGCTGGAAGTCGTGCGGGATGCCAAGGGCCAAAAGATCACCGTCTGTTTCATCGAGAACGTTGACGCCATGGGTGTGCACACCGGAGATTCGTTCTGCACAGCGCCCATGCTGACCATCGATCCCGAACTGCAGCAACGCCTCCAGAAATACTCCTACGACATCGTAGATGCCATCGAGATCATTGGTGGCACCAACATTCAATTCGCCCACGATCCGGAGACCGGACGGGTGGTGGTGATCGAGATTAACCCGCGCACCTCGCGCTCGTCCGCGCTGGCGTCAAAGGCGACCGGATTCCCCATTGCGATGGTGTCCTCCATGCTGGCAGGGGGCCTGACTATGGACGAGATACCCTACTGGCGGGACGGGACACTGGAGAAGTACACCCCCTCTGGCGATTACGTGGTGGTGAAATTCTCCCGCTGGGCGTTCGAGAAATTCAAAGGTGCCGAAGACAAGCTCGGCACCCAGATGCGTGCTGTCGGCGAGGTCATGAGCATTGGAAAGACCTACAAGGAAGCCTTTCAGAAGTCCATCCGGTCGCTGGAAAATGGTCGATACGGCCTGGGCTTCGCCAAGGACTTTCACAACAGGTCGCTGGAGGAACTGATGGATATGCTCCGCGAGCCCTCCAGTGAGCGGCAGTTCATCATGTACGAAGCCCTGCGCAAGGGGGCAGATATCAGCGACCTTTATAAGCGGACTTATATAAAGCCCTGGTTCATCGAGCAGATGAAGGAACTGGTGGACCTGGAGGAGCAGTTACTGAAGCACAAAGGCAAGCTGCTGCCGGACGAGCTCCTGGTGCAAGCTAAGAAAGACGGCTTCTCCGACAAGTATCTGTCCCAGATTCTCGGGGCGCCGGAAGCCGAGATCCGAGCCAGGCGTACCGCCCTCGGCGTCGTTGAGGGATGGGAACCAGTGCCCGTAAGCGGTGTAGAGGACGCTGCGTATTACTTCTCCACCTACAATGCGCCGGACAAGGTGGGAGTAAGCAGCACCCGAAAGGTCATGATTCTCGGTGGCGGTCCCAACCGCATAGGCCAGGGCATTGAGTTCGACTACTGCTGCGTGCATGCGGCCTTCGCCCTGCGCGATGAGGGAATTGAGTCGGTCATGATAAACTGCAACCCGGAGACCGTATCCACCGACTACGACACTTCGGACAAGCTGTACTTCGAGCCGCTGACCGTTGAGGATGTTCTGGCCATCTACGAGAAGGAGAAGCCGGAGGGCATCATCTGCCAGTTCGGAGGCCAGACGCCCCTCAACATCGCAGCCGAACTCGAGGCCGCGGGGGTCAAGATTCTGGGCACGAGCCCTGAGACCATCGATCTTGCCGAAGACCGCGATCGGTTCCGAAAGATCATGAGGGAACTGGGTATCCCCGAGCCTGAATCCGGCATGGCCAGCAACATGGAGGATGCCTTGGCGATTGCCGCAGATATCGGCTATCCCCTAATCGTCCGCCCGTCCTACGTTCTTGGTGGACGCGCAATGGAGGTGGTGCATGATGAGGAAATGCTCCGTGAGTATGTAGAGGCGGCGGTCGGTATCTCTCCCCAGCGTCCGATCCTGATCGACAAATTCCTGGATAATGCCATAGAGGCCGAGGCCGATGCCATCGCGGACGGGACCGATGCCTTCGTGCCAGCCGTCATGGAGCATATCGAGCTCGCCGGCATCCACTCCGGTGACTCCGCCTGCGTGATCCCGCCGGTCAGCATTCCCCAAAAACACATAGACACCATCGAGGAATACACCAAGAAGATCGCGGTGGAGCTGAATGTTGTGGGGCTGATGAACGTCCAGTATGCCATTTACGAGGACAGGGTGTACATCCTGGAGGCAAACCCCCGGGCCAGCCGCACCGTGCCACTGGTAAGCAAGGTCTGCAGCATACCGATGGCACGCATAGCCACCCAGGTGATATTGGGGAAGAAGCTGAGCGAGCTAAACCTGCAGCGCAGGCCAATCCCGCATTTCGGTGTCAAGGAGGCGGTCTTCCCCTTCGACATGTTCCCCGAGGTAGACCCCGTGCTCGGACCTGAGATGCGCTCGACGGGAGAAGTGTTGGGCATGGCTGAAAACGCAGGCCTTGCGTTCTACAAGGCTCAGGAGGCAGCCAAACAGCGCCTGCCCTCAGAGGGCACTGTCCTCATTACAGTGTCCGAGCTCGACCGAACTCGCGCCTTGGAAGTAGCGCGGCGTTTCTCCGAACTCGGATTTGCCCTCAAAGCCACGGTGGGGACTCGGAATCACCTGGCTGAGCACGGCATCGAGTCGGAGCTGATTCTGAAGAGACATGAGGGCAGTCCCAACATAACAGACGCCATAGCGAATGGTGAGATTCAGCTCGTCGTCAATACGCCCAGCGGCAAGCTGAGTGTCTGGGACGACTCCTATATCAGAAAGGCAGCGATCAAATACAAGGTGCCCTATATCACCACCACCACGGCAGCGGTTTCGGCCGCCAAAGGGATTGCCGCCCTCCGGAAAGGACACGGCGAGGTCAGGAGTCTTCAGGAATACCATGCAGACATCTGATGTGGCCCGCTGCGGGAATATTTAACCGCCAGGGGGGAGGTGGAGTGTACGGGGAGAACGAAAAAGGTGCTTAGTTGAGGCAAATCCTTGTCCCGATTACATCCAATGAGGAGAT
>JAUXAX010000063.1 GCA_030619685.1 Dehalococcoidia bacterium | reverse complement strand
GTGGCATAACATTCGCCTTCGCGAAAGAAGGGTCCAATGTTGTGATCGCCGATATCGACGAAGAACAGGCGCAAAAGGTGGCTAAGGAGGCTGAAGCCCTTGGTGGAAAAGCCGTCGCCATTAAGACGGATGTAACAGACTATGATTCCGTAGAAGCGATGGTAAACAAGACCCTGGAAATGTTTGGAAGTATAGACGTCCTGGTCAACAACGTAGGTTTTGTATCCACCAACTTTTTCGTCAAGAAGCCACGTGAAGACTGGGATAAGGAGATTCAGATCAATTACCTAGGCGTTCTTAACTGCACCAGGGCTGTTTTGGATCATATGACAGAGCGTAAGGCCGGCAGGATCGTCAACATTGCCTCAGATGGCTGTCGCGTGGGTGAGCCACGAGAGGCAGTGTATCAGGGGGCCAAGGGAGCCGTGGTCTCTTTCGGGAAGACAATAGCACGGGAGCTGGGAAGATACGGCATAACCGTCAATGCTGTCTGCCCCGGGGCCACTATCCCTGAGAAACCCGGGACGGCCGGTACAGAGAGCATGTGGGCCGGCGACATAACCGTCGAGATGATCCCTCCAGAGACGAAGGAGAAGATGATTAGTAAGTATCCACTGGGGCGACTTGGTATCGCCGAAGATGTTGCTAACGCAACAGTGTTTCTGGCCTCCGAGGCCGCGAATTATATCACGGGACAGACGCTCAGCGTGAGCGGCGGCTACAGCATGGTCTAGCGGTACCGTTTGGGCTGAGACCCGGACTAGCTCAAAACCGGGAAAAGGAGAAAGGTAAAAGTGGAGGATATCAGGCCGATCGACATCATGAACTATCCCTTCTGGAATCCTACGGCATGGGCAGGTAGAGAGTTTCAGATCCTGGCAGCCACCATGATGCGATCACATACCCAACCTGGTTCTGAGCATAAAGCGAATATCCTGCTGGAGACCATGAAGAAGCCGGTAGAGCCATTGCCTGTTCCCGTTCCTACAACAGAGGAATTCGTAGCTCAGATGGATGAAGTCGGCTACGACAAGATATTCATACCGGCGGTCAAGTTTTGGTCCCACTGGGACAAGAAGCTCATCTGGGATTACAAGCCTGAAGAAGTCTACGAGCATATCAAGGATTACCCCGATCGGTTAATACCCGCCGTCAGTTACAATCCCTACCGCATCGAGGAAAGCCTGGAGGAGATAGAGAGGGGAGTCAAGGAATACGGCGCCAAGTACTGCTATTTCCACCCTCTTACCTTTGGCGTGCCCCTCAACGATAAGAGGCTCTACCCCTGTTATGCCAAGTGCAGCGAGCTAGGGATACCCGTCGGGATGCAGACCGGGCACGCAGCGGAGCTTTTCCCCAGCTGGCCAGGGCACCCTATGTACCTCGACGAGGTGGCCTTGGACTTCCCCGGGCTTACAATCATCGGCTCTCACACCGGCTGGCCCTGGGTTAACGAGCTGGTATGTATGGCCTGGAAGCATCCCAATGTCTACTGCGACTGCTCCGCCTGGATGCCCAAGCTCTTGCCTAAACTCCATCCAGAGCTGCTCATCTTTATGCAATACTGGGCAGGTCAGGAAAAGACCCTGTTTGGCACCAACAACATGGGTCTCAAGGCCTTCAAGGAGCAGTTCCTGGCATTGCCTCTGAGCGACGAGGCCAAGAGAATGATCATGCGCGAGAACGCGATCAAGGTCTTCAACCTATAATCGCAGGGGGGGCTCAAGCTCAATTTCGATATCGGAGCTAGTTGGGAACAGTCAGCTACGCACTACCGGGCTGCTGTTCCCAAAACTTTCTTTAGAAAGTACCTGCTGTGGGGGATTGATTGAGGGGGCAAAACATCGAGGCCAAGAGGGGGCTTAATAGCACTCAGAGATCATCTCTTGCTCAAGCAAAGAGTCAGTTGCGCAAGCTTAATGTCAGGGCGGCTAAAGGGCTCGGGCAACACTTCCTGGTCGACCGCGCCGTGCTTGAGACAATTGTCTCCGCGGCTGAACTCGGGCCAGACGACACAGTTGTAGAGGTGGGGCCGGGGCTGGGGATACTGACCGAGGAGTTAGTGAAAAGAGCGGGGAAGGTGATCGCTGTGGAGGTTGACTCCAAGCTTGCCATAGCCTTGGGCCACAAACTTTACCAGGTTCCCCACCTCACCGTCTTAAGCGCCAATGTTCTCGACCTCGACCCCAGCGAGCTTGTTGGTGGTCAGACATCGACTTCAGACCATCCCCACGGTTACAAGGTTGTTGCCAATCTCCCCTTCTATATCGCCTCCCCTATCCTGCGCCATTTCCTCGAGGCATGGCTCAAGCCCGAACTGATGGTGGTCATGCTCCAGAAGGAAGTCGGGCAAAGCATGGTAGCCGAGCCTGGCGCGATGAGCCTGCTAGCTGTGAGTGTCCAACTATATGGCAAGCCAACGGTCGTAGACTATGTGCCCGCCCAATGTTTCTACCCCCAGCCCAAGGTTGATTCGGCGATAGTGCGCATCGGTGTCTATCCACAGCCGGCGGTAGATGTAGCAGACGTCGCTGGGTTCTTTGAGGTGGTGAGGGCCGGGTTCAGCGCTCCCAGGAAGCAGCTACGGAATTCCCTGAGCCTGGGGCTGCAACTCGGGGTACCGGATGTTATCAAGCTCTTGGAGCAAGCTGGCATAGCGCCGCAGCGCCGTCCCCAGACCTTGTCCCTTGAGGAATGGGCTCAAGTGTACCGTGTATTTGCCAGCCGAGGTAAGCGATGAGTTTGACGCTCCGTGGATACGCCAAGATAAATCTGACGCTGGAGGCTCTGGCCAAGCGTGCCGATGGTTATCATGAGATCGCAACTGTAATTCAGACCGTCAGCCTGGCAGACACGCTCACCTTCGAGCTCGGTGAAGCGCTTGCTCTTGGTTGCAATGTTCCCAGTCTTCAATCAGCCGACAACCTGGTGCTTAAAGCGGCGAGTCTGCTTAGACAGGAGACAGGTTGCCTCAAGGGAGCTTCAATTAGGCTCAACAAGGGGATTCCTGTAGCGGCAGGCCTAGGATCGGGCGCAACTGATGCCGCCACCACCCTGGTCGGGCTAAACCGCCTTTGGCAACTTAATCTGCCGCCGCAGAGATTGATGGAACTGGCAGCGAATCTGGGTTCGGATGTCCCTTTCTTCCTTTGCGGGGGCACTGTCCTGGCAAAAGGGCGCGGCGAGAAGGTAATCCCCCTTCCACCAGCACCGGAAACGTGGATGGTGTTGCTTAGGCCAGCAATTGAACCTGTTCTTGGCAAAACAGCGCAGCTCTACTCACAGCTAAACACCTCCCATTTCACATCAGGGCAGTTCACAGAGAGGTTAGTTGACCATCTGCATGAAGGGGAAAGTATGAATGACTCTTTGCTATTTAATGTCTTTGAGCAGGTTGCTTTCGACTTCTTTCCCAAGCTTCTCCATTATCGTTCGCGCTTCTCGAGGGCAGGGGCCGCGAGCGTTCATCTTGCAGGAGCCGGTTCCACCCTATTTGCTCTGGTGCCAGACGAGGCTCAGGGGAAAACCATCTTGAGTAATCTGGAGGCAGATGGGCTGGAGGCGTATCTTGTTCGTACTGTGGAGGCAGTCCCTCTAGAAGCTGCTAGTGATCGACAATGTTAGTGGATATACTGGCCGGTGTAATCTGCGGATTACTGATGGCGACGGTCGTTCTCGGGGCAGGGATATACATATTGGTCTCCAACCGCGATATCTATGAGCGTTTGGGCAGGTTCTTGCCCCAAGGTCTGTCGCCGGCTCCGGTTATGCTGTTCCTCGTGATTGTTGTGCCTCCTTCGTGGGCGCTGTTCGGAGTGATCGCCAGCTTGCTCTATCGACTGGCTGATGAATCTTCCCCCAATGCAGGGCTGGGCAGCTCCAATTTTGCGTTTACCCTCGCTATCCTATGTTTTTCGGCGTTCGTAACCCTGATTCTGCTCTTCATTCGAAAAAGGCTGGTCTGGCTGGGCTTGATCACGACCATTGCTTTTGGTGGCATCTTTGGCTGGCTTTTGCCGATGCTGGCAACCTGGCGTTAGCAGGCCCTAGTTTAGTTGACCTCTCACAGTGGCCAGCGTTAAAATACGTGCATAGTTCAGTTTAGTTGCTGACCTAGACCATAGAACCACGGTATGAATCTCTCATGAACCAGACGTACGTCTCTTTAGACCTTGAGACCACCGGGCTGAATCCGGAAATCGATGAGATCATCGAGATAGGCGCTGTCAAGTTCCAGGATGATCAGGTTATCGAAACTTTTCATTCACTGGTCAATCCCCGGCGTGCTCTACCTTACCGTATACAGGTACTCTGCGGTATTGAGCAGTCTCAACTAGATGCTGCCCCCGTGTTCTCAGAGCTCGCTGATGGGCTTAGCTCCTTCATTGAAGGCCGTCCTATCGTGGGGCACAACATCTCCTTCGACCTGAGCTTCCTGGCACAAAAAGGCATCAAGCCGACCAATGCTACATATGATACCCGGGAACTGGCAACCATTTTCCTTTTTCAGCAATCCGATTACAGCCTTTCATCATTGGCAAAACAGCTTGGTCTCTCCCCTCCACAGCACCGGGCGCTACCTGATGCCATGGCAACAAAGGACCTTTTTGTTGCGCTCATCGACCGCGCCCTTCGACTCGATCTTGCCACCATTGAGAACCTAGTCAATTTGGCTGAGAAAGCGGATTGGGAACTGGTTCGCTTTTTCCGAGAGGTTCTAGCGGTCAAGGCAAAAACAGCCTTCTCGGCTGGCGGCAGCACGAAAACCACAGGGGGTGGAGACAGGGCAACAATCTGGGGGGAAGATGGGGAACAGCCGCTCACCGCTCGTCCTGAGAGGACTCCTCTTGACATAGGTAATCTCCGCAACATCCTCGAACCTGGTGGAGTCCTGGCCCGAGCTCTATCTGGCTATGAGCATCGCCCCGGACAGATTCGCATGATGGAGGCCGTAGCTCGAGCGCTAAACAGTAGCGAGCATCTAATTGTTGAAGCAGGCACAGGCACAGGCAAGTCTATCGCCTATCTCTTACCTTCGATCTTCTTCGCTTTAGGAAATGGTGTCCCCGTTGTCGTTTCCACCAACACGATAAACCTGCAAGAACAGCTAATCGGCAAGGATATCCCGGATCTGCTGCAAGCGTTAGAGCTATGGCAGGACCCCTCAGTGGAGAACCTGAGAGTGGTTCAGCTAAAGGGCCGAGCTAATTACCTTTGCCTGAAGAAGTATGAGATACTGCAGGCAAGCTACAGGTTATCTCTGGACGAGGTTAGGCTCCTTGCCCGCATAATGGTGTGGCTGCTAGCGACACAGACCGGTGACCGCGCTGAACTTAACCTCGGCAACAGCGAGCTCTCCGCCTGGAACAAGCTCTGCGCTCAATTTGACGAGCACCTGGAAGGGCAATGCCCTCATCGCCAGCGTGGCACCTGTTTCCTCCATCGGGCACGTCATTCTGCTGAAAACGCCCATCTTATCGTGGCCAACCATGCATTACTCTTGTCCGACATGGTTGCTGATGCTAAGATTTTGCCTCCCCATGACCACCTGATTATTGATGAGGCCCATCATCTTGAGGATGAGGCAACCAATCAGCTCAGCTCCCAGGTTACACAGTGGGATCTGTTCAATTACCTCAACCGATTCAAGCAAGAGATGGAAGGGCAGCGCCGGACAGGGCTCCTTGCTTGGCTCAATGACTGCTTCCGCGGTAGCTCTGTAGCTTTGTCCAGGCAGAGGCAATTGAAACAGCTTGCAGAGTCTCTACGTGAGCATGTTGACAAGGCACAGCTTCGTGTTTCCCAGTTCCTAGACATAGTTCGTGGCTTTATTGAAAGCCACGCTGCCAATCAAGGGGGATATGACCGTTATTTGCTCCTGACCTGGGCGATGCGAACACAGCCACGGTGGTCAAAGGTGGAGATTGCCTGGGAGGATCTGAATCTGGCACTCAAGGATATCGCCAACGATCTAGATCGGCTTTACCTCGGCCTGGAGAACCTGGCGGATAGCAAGGTCTGGGATTACGATTACCTGATGCTGGAGCTTTCCTCTTTGTTTTGCCGGAACGATGAACTGCGCCAGCAGATAGATTCCCTGGTGTCTCGTCCCGAAGCAGATAGCATCTACTGGCTCGCTATCAGTGGCCAGACCAATGCAGTTGAGCTACACATCGCCCCACTTAGTGTGGCCAGGGTCTTGGAAAAATCGCTCTTCTCCTCAAAGGACTGTGTCGTCCTCACCGGCGCTACTCTGAGCACTGAAGGCACTTTCGAGTACATCAAGCGTAGACTGGGGCTTGAGTATGTTAGCGAGCTTTTGTTGGGAGCGCCCTTCGACTACATGACGTCGACGATGATTTACCTGCCCTACGATATTCCTTCTCCAAGTAGCACGGGCTATCAGCAGGCAGTGGAAAGGGCGCTGATCGAGCTTTGCCGCACCTACCGCGGACGCACCCTAGTCCTGTTCACCTCCCACGCTGCATTGAGGACTACCCATGCTGCCATTCAAGGCCCTCTGGAAGAAGAAGGTATTCTGGTATTGGGCCAGGGGGTGGATGGCTCGCCAAAGCAGCTTCAAGCTGCTTTGAAGGCGAACCCTGAGACCGTGGTTCTGGGTGCTGCTAGCTTCTGGGAAGGGATCGACGTTGTTGGTGAGGCGCTCAGCGTATTGGTCATCGCCAGATTGCCGTTCAACGTGCCCACAGAGCCAATCTTCGCTGCCCGCTCCGAGTTGCTTGACGATCCTTTCAATCAATATGCTATTCCCCAAGCCGCGATCCGCTTTAAGCAGGGGTTTGGCCGTCTCATCCGCAGCAGGAACGATCGAGGTGCTTTGGTCATATTCGACAAGCGTCTCCAGACCAAGAGTTATGGTTCAGCCTTTCTCGATTCGATACCGCTCTGCACTGTTGTCAGAGGCTCATCACAAGAGCTGCCGTCCAGAGTAGCCAGGTGGCTTGGTAGGGATCAGAATGACTGACCAAAAGGCCATGGTAGCTCACAAGTTCAGCTATCAGCACTCAGCTTTTTCAATTAAAAAGGTCACAAAATCCCCCTAAATCCCCCTTTAGAAAAGGAGGATTTGCTGAAAGCTGGCGGCTGAACGCTTACTCCTTTTTTATCTCGCACTAACTCTTTAGGGGGGCTGTGATGCAACAGATTTATGACTACATAGATGACCACTGGCAAGAGGCCATTGAGGACCTGAAGCGACTTTGCCACCAGCCTGGTATCAGCGCCCAGGACGTGGGTATGGCAGAGACCGTACGGCTTTTGGTTCAAATGATGCAGGAGTATGGCATCAGTGCCCGGATTCTGCCCAGCCCGGGTGGTGGATATCCCCTGATCTATGGTGAACTCAGTGGAGATGCACCAACAACCCTCCTCTTTTACAATCACTACGATGTCCAGCCCCCGGAGCCGGTGGAGTTGTGGAGCTCGCCCCCTTTCGAGCCTACCATATATGAGGGAAACCTCCGAGCAAGGGGCGTGTCCGACAACAAGGGTGATATCGTTGCTCGATTGCTTGCCATCAGGGCCTATCAAAGGGTGCGCGGGAAGCCACCTATTTCGGTGAAGTTCCTGATCGAGGGAGAGGAGGAGATAGGTAGTCCCAATATAGCTGCCTTCGTAGAGCGTAACCGCCAGCTACTGGAAGCTGACGCCTGTATATGGGAGTGTGGCGGGGTCAACTGGAGGAACGAGCCTGTAGTCAGCCTCGGTCTCAAGGGAATCCTCTACGTGCAGCTCGAGGTGCGCGGCGCCTCACAGGATGTCCATTCATCGATGGCTACAGTGGTCCCTAATCCTGCCTGGCGGCTGGTATGGGCTCTGTCCTCGCTCAAGGACATGGAGGAGACTATTCATATTGAGGGCTTCTATGATAGGGTTTTACCGCCAAATCAGCAGGAGATCGATGCTATCAATGCCATGCCGCTGGATGAGGAGGAGACGAGACAGAGCCTGGGGCTGGAGAGGTTTGTCAAAGGAGTCACAGGTTTCAATTATAAATCGCGCCACGTCCTTGAGCCCACGTGCAATATATGTGGTCTTGATTCTGGCTACACAGGCCGTGGATCGAAAACGGTTCTCCCCTGCCTTGCCAGGGCCAAGCTCGATTTTCGTCTTGTCCCCAACCAGCGTCCGGATGACGTACTGGCTAAGCTGAGGAGACACCTGGATAGCCACGGCTTCAGCGACATCACCATCGCCCCTCAGATCGAGGGTGAAAATCCGGCTCGAACCACTCTGGACGCCCCCTTCGTCGGCATAGTATCCGCCGCAGCCAGGGAGGTCTATGGAGTTGAGCCTGTGATTGTGCCCTCAATGGCAGGCAGTGGCCCTATGTACTCTTTCACCGACACCCTGGGGCTGCCCACTGCTTTGATCGGGGTGACGTATCCCGGCTCCAGGCCGCATGCCCCCGACGAGCACATTAGACTCGCTGATTTCATACTGGGCGCCAAGCACATAGCTGCTGTTTTGCAGCGGATGGCCTCAGGCTCAGCCCCGTAGCGTAAAGGGAGGGGAAATTCCATAATAAGCTCCTCAGCGTTTTGACTGGATAAGCCACTGGCGAACCAGGGCCTGTTCCCCTTTCCTGGTTGTTACTTTGCCATCCAGTCTTGCATCCTTGAGGGCTTGCAGCAACCATCCCAGCTTCTTGCCTGGCGGCACCCCCATCCGTTTCAGGTCATCTCCGTCAAGAGAGGGAGCAACGAACCTCAAGTTGGACAGGTATAGCGCGAGCTGTTGCCTCACCTGCTCAGAATCCATGGCCAGGGCAGCTGCCAGTATCGCCTGGAGACGATGGCGCTCAAGCAAGCGACAGATTTGACTTGAAAGTAGCTCTTGATCCTCTAAAGCCGGGAGGGCTTTCTTTAGGCCGGGGATATCCAGCAACGTCCGTGCTTCTTCGCGACCGAACCTGAGACGCTGGATAAAAGCCTTAAGCTGTTCTTCATCAAGTCGCCAGGCCAGAAGTGCCAGGTAAAGAATGCTCTCGGGTCTCGAGTCAGGGCTTGCCTGACGAGCCCGCTCGTAGCACTCTGCCAGCCAGCCGTTGCCCTCAAGAGATGGTAGTAGCTGTTGCAGCGCACCCAGCTCCTGAGCCCGATAAAGCGCTTTCTCCGGGTGGTCCTCCTTCAGAATGTGCTCCAGCTCATGGCGCAGCCGGTCTCCGCTCACCCTGTCCATCATGCCTATGTCGCGACGCAGCAAGCTCTCGGTGTCGGGCTCCAGCTTGAATCCAAGACGCTGCTCATGTCTAATGGCACGCCAGATGCGGGTAGGGTCGTCCTTAAAGCTTCCCTGGTGCAGTACTCTGACGAGGCCTCGGTCGAGGTCGCCTTTTCCACCGTAAGGGTCGACTAGCTCACCGAAGCGAGCAGGATCAAGGTGGGCTGCCATAGCGTTTATCGTGAAGTCGCGCCGGAATAGGTCGTCTTTGATTGTCCCCGGCTTCACGCTGGGTAGCGCCCCTGGCTTGGCATAGGTTTCGGACCTGGCAGTCACCAGGTCGAGGCTGATTGCCCCCTGACTGATGGTGGCAGTGCCGAAACGGGGATGGGTCAATACCTTACCGCCCTTAAGCTTGGCAAGCTGACGAGCTAGTGAAGGGGCATCGCCCTCTAGAACCAGGTCAAGGTCCAGATTGGGCCGCCCCAGGAACAGGTCTCGCACCGCCCCGCCGACGAGGTATAGACTCTGACCCTTGTCGGCAGCAAGCTCCCCCGCAGCCCTGACAAGCCCCACAAGCTCCTGTGGAAGATGTGCCTCTACGTCTCCAGCAACGCTAACCAAAGTCCCCCCTGCGCCCTTATTATAGCAGGGGCCCTCTACTATGGAAACTGAAGGAACTTCCGACAACACCCCGCCCATGTTACACTGTAGGGGCAGACCAGCGTGTCTGCCCTTAGTGTCTGCCCCTAGGATTCCTAGACGATCTAAATATGAAGCTGAGCAACCTGGAGAAGAAGCTGTTCGGGGCCGCCCATCCCGACCTGGCCTGGGGGGCACTGGTGGCATCCGGGGTCAGAGAGCAGAGAGAACTCGATGACTACCTGGCCAGGATAAATATGTTATGTCAACATATCGAGACCACCTCCCCTGCTGAGGACGATCTGCAAAAGGCAAAAGCCCTTTTCGACTGGCTGTGGAAGACAAAGCCGGACAGGCATGAATACCAGGGCAATTTCAGGCTGACTGAGGTAGTGGATGCTCAGCTTGACCCGAATGCGGAAAAGGTGGGAAATTGCCTGGGACTAACCGTTCTCTACAATGTGCTGACACAAAGGCTCGGGCTAGCGGCGACGGCGGTTCACCTCGAAGAGGCCTTCGGCAGAGGGCCGCACGTACTCTCTACCCTGGAGAGCAATCAGGTCACAATAGACATAGAGAACATCCTCCCTCACGGGTTCGACTTCAGGGGACACCTCGGCAACCCTCAGAGGATTGGGTGGGGGGATGCCGAGCTTATCGGCGACATCTATCACAGCACCGGCAACCAGCTTTTCGAGAGGGGTGAGCTTGAGGAGGCCGTCCGAAGCTATGGCAAGGCAATATGGCTTAATCCTGAATACACCAAGGCCCATCTCAACCGAGGCATCGCCCTCGCCATGCTAGGTCAGGACAAGGAGGCTGAGCAGGACTTCGAGCGGCAAGGATGACTCCAAAGTGGCTCCCCGCGTGGGGTGAAAATCCGAGCTTTCCTCACAATTTGTCTCATCGTCAGCCTGCCGATGGGCAAACGGAAACCACCCCGTTGGCAATGCGTCTAGCATTCTCCCGCTTTGCGAAGTGCGCAGCAAAATTTGGACGAAGTGAAACGAGGTCTTCTACATTGTATTATACACCGTTGGTCACTTCGTTCAGAGCCCTCTTTTCTAATATTCTTAAAATGCCGACTATTTGACAGATCGAGCTAATGTCAATAATCAAGTCTGACCTCTCATATCACGTCCTGTTAGGCTTCTCCTATTTTAAGCATATTGTCAAGGACAACTTTTTCTTGTCCTGCATTGTGTAAAATAATATCGTACTCCCCCGGCATAGAACCTTCTCTAACTGCAAGCTTAAAACTTAATGACTCAGAAGTTGCTGCTCTTTGGTAAATCCAACACCCCGGCGCCGTTGTTTCAACAGCGGTATCATCATTGAACCCACTCCCGGGTATGACTACATCAATAATTCCACCAATATTTGCAGTTATCTGTTGAAAACTGCTAGACACCGAAACATGAGAGGTAATTTCACTCCTTGAGAATATATAAAGTGTTCCAGGAGCGCTCATGTATATATCTCCTCCCCTTGATGTTTCCAAGCCTTGATAATCTACAGCTGTGATGGTAGTGTCCGAGGTTAGTTGCTCCACATCCCCATTTTCCAACACATGATACATAACGAACTTGCCTGGACTTAAAACAAGATAACCATCCAAGGCTGTTTTGGCGAATGACAATACCATGATTCCATTTTCATGCCCGTTTTTGGAAAACAGTTCCACAGCTGTGCCGTCATGGCTAATCTTTAGTAAATGGTAACTGTAATCATCTGCCCTTTGGTACCCGTAATAAACGTTTCCTGCTATATCCGCGTCCAGGCTCGCCGTTATAATGTCATAGGGATTCTCATAAAAAACGGACTTCTCACCGTTGATAAAATAGCGCATGATGAAGGAGTTTCGGTCCTGTTTGGCTGTAGCATAAATTGCCTGATCAACTTCTGAAAAAGCAATGCTCTCATCATATAAATAAATAGTATAGCCCACGTCTTTATTTGCTGCGGTTAAACTGCCCAACGGACTCACGCTATACAGTGCATTGCCCTGGAAGTAATAGGTATTTCCATCTTGATCAAAAATGTATCTCGTGTATTTGTCGCCAAAAAAATCAGAAAGGGAAGACCCCTTTATTACTCCGGAAGGAAAATATTCATAATGCCCAATACCGGGCACATTTCCCATAAAGGCACCATTAGGCATAGAGACCAATCCTCTGCCTATCTGCCCGAGACGTAAAAATGCACGGGCTCCCTGAGAATCGTATTTGATCAACTGGGACTCATATATGTTCAACGTATAATAGCTTTTGTCCGGCAAAAACAACATTTCGCCGTACGGCCTAAACCCATCTCTGGTAGTGACATTTCCGACCAAATCAATTTCATAAACCTTTCGGCTTGGAGCATCCGCCACAAACAGAGTATTGTCCGGGGTAAATGCCAAATAAATTGGCCCCCCGTGATGTGAAAAACCGCTCTGGAATACTTCAGTGGAACCATCCGTGGAAAACTTTATGATTCGCCCCGTATTGGCAGAAAATGCGTAGAAGTTATTGTCAGGCCCACGGTCCATACCACGGAGTTCTCTGTCTTTGACACTAGAAATCTGGCGAATTTCAAGGGAAGGAGAGAGTTGGATTTGAACAAAAGTCCCGTGATCACGAACATCTGCGGCATAATACAGAGTTTCACCTTCTCCAGCACACATATGTGTAACCCAATGCCCGGGTGAGATTGACTTCAGCTTAGTCACGGTTCCATCGGCGTTTAATTTATACAGACCTATTGAATTTAATGCGTAGCTATTACCACTGGATGTAGTTGCTACCGAGGTATTTTGAAAACGACCGTTATACTCATCCAACTCATAATAATACAAAAG
>JAUXAX010000034.1 GCA_030619685.1 Dehalococcoidia bacterium | reverse complement strand
GACGGATAAAGGCACGGGGGCGGCCACACAATCTACAACGATTGCGGTGTCGTACCCGGTACTTCGGCGTACGCTGTGATTTCACAATTTTTGATACTTTAGCCATCTTTTTCCAACAGTAGATTTATTCCGTTCGCCCTGAGCCCCCGCGTACGCGGGGGGCCGTTCCTGGTTCGACACGCCTGTCCTGTCCGATGATGCTTTGCTCATCGAGACTCTCGACACAGTCGGAGAGCAAAGCCGAAGGGCTCACCACGAACGGCATCCGGCCCTCTCACTTTTCATCATTCGTTGGTGACAACCGCCCATGAGGGTTTCTTCCGATCTACTGCCTACTGAAAGGCACGCCCATCAACTCCAGAAGCCTCCTGGCCTCCTCATCAGTGCGCGCGGTGGTGATAATAGAGACCTGAAACCCACGAATCTTGTCCACCTTGTCATAGTCGATCTCAGGGAAGATAATCTGCTCCATTATGCCAAGAGTATAGTTTCCCCGTCCATCGAATGCTTTCCTGGGGAGGCCCTGAAAGTCACGCAGGCGGGGCAAGGTGGCGTTCACCAATCGGTCAAAGAACTCATACATGCGATCGCCACGCAACGTGACCATCACACCGATGGCCATACCCGCCCGCAGCTTGAAGGAGGCAATCGATCTCTTGGCACGGGTGATTACCGGGTGCTGCCCTGAGATCAAGGACAGGTCATTGATGGCCGCCTCCAATGCCCTTTGATTCTGAATGGCCTCTCCTAAACCGATGTTAAGCACAATCTTGTCTAAACGAGGCACCTGCATCCGATTGTTGTACCCCTGCTCTTGCATCAAGGCGGGCACGATCTCATCCCGATACCTTTCTTTGAGCCTCGTCACTAGTCAATCACCTCACCACACTTCTTGCACACGCGTACCCTGCTCTTGTCCCCCAGGATACCAAATCCAACACGAGTGGGTCTATGACACTTGGTGCAGATAAGTATCACATTGGAGACACTTATCGGCGCCTCACGCTCGATGATCCCCGCTTGCCTGATATTCCCCCGGGGTTTCATATGGCGCTTTTCCATGTTAACCCCTTCCACGACAAGCCGATTCTCCTCAGGAATAGAACGGTGCACCTTCCCTCTTTTCCCCCGATCATCACCCCTTATCACCAGCACCTCATCGTTTTTGCGAATGTTCATCATAGCACCTCAGGCGCCAGAGAAATGATCTTCATGAAGTTCTTGTCCCTGAGTTCTCGGGCCACGGGCCCGAATATGCGACTGCCTTTGGGATTGCCTCTCTCATCCAGAACCACTGCAGCATTCTCATCAAACCTGATATATGTGCCATCAGGGCGCCCGTATATCTTGGCAGTACGGACGACGACAGCGCGGACGACATCACCCTTCTTCACGGCTGCTCCCGGGGTCGCCTCCTTCACCGAGGCCACGATGGTATCGCCAACCCGAGCATATCTCCTCCTCGTGCCACCAAGCACGTTGATACACATGATCTTCTTGGCGCCAGAGTTATCGGCTACTTTGAGCCTGGTAAACGATTGGATCATCGCCTATTCTATCTCCTCGGGTTTGACCTCAACCATCTCCGCTTTGGTCAGAACTTCATCTACCCGCCACCTCTTCTCCCTGGACAGAGGACGGGTCTCGACTATCCTCACCAAGTCACCGATACTACAGATGTTGTCCTTATCGTGGGCCTTAAACTTCGCCTTGTGTCTGATAACTTTCTTATAGCGAGGATGTTGGCGTCGAGTCTCCACCACCACCACCACCGTCTTATCCATCCTGTTGCTCACAACCCGACCAAGACGAGTTTTCCTCTTCTTCTCCATCGCTATTCCCTACCAAGCTCCCGTTCCCGCATTACTGTCTTGATCCTGGCGATCTTCCTTCTCGCCTTGCTAAGTTCACTATAATTCGCCAACTGCCTGGTGGCATGCCGGAACCTAAGGTTGAATAGCTCCTGATGAGCGTCTTCAAGTTGCTTGGACAGCTCCTTTGGTTTCAGCGCCTTGATCCTATCTATCCTCATGGGTATCACCAGCTACGAAGCTACTTCAACCAAGGTCTCTCTAGCAACGAACTTGGTCTGCACTGGAAGCTTATGTGAAGCTAGGCGCATCGCCTCCCGAGCCACGTCCTCCCTGACCCCGGATATCTCAAACAAGATCCTGCCTCGTTTAGCCACCGCCACCCAATGGTCAATAGCGCCTTTGCCGCTGCCCATCCTGGTTTCTGCTGGCTTCGAGGTTACAGGCTTGTCGGGGAAAACGCGAATCCAAACCTTGCCTCCCCTTCTCACGCTGTGCACTATAGCACGCCGCGCTGCCTCAATCTGGCGGCTAGTGAGCCAAGCTGATTCCTGCGCCTGAAGCCCAAAATCGCCAAATGCCACAGTGTTCCCAACCTGCGCCTTGCCCCTGCGGTGCCCCCGATGGACTCTTCGATATTTTACTCGCTTTGGCTGCAGCATCGCTCTCTTCCTATGCTATTCCTCACTACTCTGCTCCGGCAATACCTCCTCCTCCTCTACCTCCTCCACCATGCTAGCTTCGGGAAGGATATCCCCCTTATAGATCCACACTTTTATCCCGATAAGACCCATAGCAGTGAGAGACTCAGCAAAGCCATAGTCTATATCGGCCCTCAGAGTATGTAAAGGAACGCTCCCGTCGTGCCCAGTTTCCTGGCGAGCGATCTCCGCCCCACCAAGTCTCCCAGAGCACTTTATTTTTACCCCCTTAGCTCCTCGTAACATAGTCCTATAAATAGATTGCTTGATGGCTCTACGATAAGATACACGCCTCCTGAGCTGCTCAGCAATGTTCTGGGCAACCAGCGTGGCATCAAGCTCAGGTTCCCTGATCTCTTGGATATTAAGACGAACCTTTTTCCCAGTGTGTTTCTCCAAAAGCGCCCTCAACTCATCCACCCTCTGCCCACCGCGGCCAATAACAACACCAGGCCTAGCGGTATGCACGGTCACCGTGACTTCATTCGCTTTGCGCTCGATTTCGACCTGAGAGATGCCCGCTTCCTGATAATTGGATTGAATAATGCGGCGAATATCTATGTCTTCGTGCACCAGTTCCGCATAATGCTTCTCGTCATACCACCGGGAACGCCAGTCCCTGATTATGCCAATCCTGAAGCCAAACGGATGAACCTTATGTCCCAATCACTCCTCCTCTACAATGACTGTAATATGGCTAAAGCGTCGGCGAAAAGGGTTCACCCTGCCCCGAGCGCCAGCGCGGTATCTCCTCAGGGTTTGTCCTTCATTGGCAAAGGTCTTAACGATCCTGAGCTGTGCCGGCGTCATCTGGTAGTTGTTTTCAGCATTGGCAACTGCCGACTTGACTACCTTAGCTACAGTTCGAGCTGCCGGTGTAGGTAAGAAGCTGAGTATAGCCAAGGCTTCATCCACCTTCTTCCCGCGCACTGTGTCCAACACCAGGCGCACTTTTCGCGGCGATACCCTTACCTGCCTCGCGCTTGCTACTACTTCCACTTCCTCGACCCTCGCTTAGAAAGACCTACCTTTTTCCTATCGGGGACTTCCTTACCCGGGTTATCCTCTCGACTTTGGCAGAATGTCCCCTGTAGGTCCTGGTAGGAGCAAACTCTCCCAGTTTATGGCCCACCATGTCCTCGGTGACAAAGATAGGAACATGCCTCCTGCCATCATGCACCCCGATTGTGAGCCCGATCATCTCCGGGACGATGGTCGATGCACGTGACCAGGTCTTGATCACCGCCTTTAGTTCAGTTCGATTCAGCGTCTCCACTTTTTTGAGCAACTTGGCGTCAACAAAAGGGCCTTTCTTGATTGACCTCGACACTCCTCCAGACCTCCCAAAAAGCTATTTCCTTCTCCTCAAAATGAACCTATCGCTGCGCTTATTGCGCCTCGTCCTATAACCCATTGCTGGCTTGCCCCAAGGCGTTTTCGGTCCGGGATGCCCAATGGGCGACCTCCCTTCGCCACCCCCATGAGGGTGATCTCGAGGCGTCATCGCTGAACCGCGCACTGAAGGCCGCCAGCCTCTAAGCCTCCTGCGGCCCGCCTTGCCCAGAACGATATTGCTATGGTCTATGTTTCCCACCTGCCCCACAGTACCCAGACACTCCCCATGGACTCGACGAAGTTCCCCCGAGGGCAATCTCACCAGGGCATAGCCAGCCTCTTTGGCCATGATCTGAGCTGAAGCCCCGGCACTGCGTACCATCTGCCCTCCCCTGCCACGGTTAAGCTCGATATTGTGGACTGCAGTGCCTAGAGGAATCAGCCTCAACGGCAGAGCGTTACCAGGCCTTATTTCCGCACCCTCACCTGAGCAGACAGTATCACCCACCTTGAGTCCGACAGGGGCCAGGATATAGCGCTTCTCGCCGTCGACGTAATTGATCAGAGCGATATTCGACGAGCGATTGGGGTCGTACTCGATGGAGGCTACTTTGCCTGGAATGCCAAACTTATCCCGTTTAAAGTCAATAATCCTAAGCCGCCGTTTGGCCCCGCCGCCACGGTGGCGCACCGTTATTCTCCCCTGATTGCTCCTCCCTGCCTTCTTCTTCAAGGGCAGGAGCAGTGACTTCTCCGGCTTCTTCTTGGTGATCTTGGAGAAATCGGCGCCGACCATACCCCGCTGTCCCGGGGAGGTGGGGCGATATATCTTAAGCGCCAAAGCTAGCCTCCTCTACAAGAACTTCATCCAAGTTCATGTCTATACACCTTCAAAAAGCTCGATATTATTTCCCGGCTCCAAGGTAACCACTGCCTTCTTCCAGGGCGAGGTCATTCCCCGCTGCCTACCAGCGCGGCGCATCTTGCCCGGCACGCGCATCACGTTCACTGAAGCCACCTTCACCTTGAACGCCATCTCCACTGCATCCTTGATCTGAGGCTTGTTGGCATCTCGGGCTACCTCAAAGGCATACTTGTTCTGCTCAACAAGCGTCGTACTCTTCTCAGTAATGAGCGGTCGGCGTAGCACCTCATAGCTGTGCATCTCCTCCCCCTAAGAGGCCTGAGCCTCGGCGACCACCTGCTTCCTGCCCCATGTGGCCTCAACGCGGCGTACCGCATCAACAGTCATAAGCAACATTCTATGTGACAGCAAGTCGGCAACGTTTAACATACCAGCGGGCAGCGTTTTTGCCTTGTCGATATTGCGCGCAGACTTGACCATATTCATATCTGGCTCAGCGGTGACCAGCAAAACCGAAGGTTCAATTCCCAACGTTTTCAAAACATGCACTACCTGCTTAGTCCTGGGCTGCTCCAGCCCAAACGACTCGATCACCAAAAGCTCGCCATCAGCCACCTTGGCTGAGAGGACGCATCTCAAGGCTAAGCGTCTCATCTTCTTGGGCATCGCCTGTCTGTAGCTTCGGGGGCGAGGGCCGAAAGCTACCCCACCGCCACGGCGTGTCGGCGGCCTCCTACTGCCAGCCCGTGCAAATCCCGTGTGCTTCTGACGAAACAGCTTATGGGTGCTTCCCGAGACCTCGCTCCGGGTCTTAGTACTGGCGGTTCCCGCGCGAGAGTTTGCCAGCTGCCTCACCAGCGCCTGATGAACCACTGCCTCATTTGGTGGTACACCGAAGACAGTCTCATCGAGTTCGATCTGGTCAATTACTTGGCCTTCAATATTATATACCGAAACCTGCAAGGCGTCTCCCAACTCTTAGTCATTCCCCCTGGATTTTCTTATCTCCAACAGCCCGTTCCTGGCCCCAGGCACTGCCCCTTCGACCAAGAGCAGGTTACGATCCGGATCAGCCTGGACTACCTTGATATGCTTCACCGTGACCCTCTGGGCTCCCATATGCCCCGCCATCTTATGCCCTTTGAGTACCCGCCCCGGATCGGTGCCAGCCCCTATAGAACCAGGGGCGCGGTGGCGATCAGACTGCCCATGGGTCTTGGGCCCGCCAGCGAAGTGATGGCGCTTGACCGTGCCCGCAAACCCCCTCCCCTTGGACACCCCGACGACATCCACCAGATCACCAGGCTGGAAAAGGCTGACATCTATCCGGTGTCCCAGTTCAATATCAGAAGTATCCTCGACTCTGAACTCCCTCAGGTGCTTGAACAGACCGAGCTTCCCCAGATGTCCCCGCTCAGGAGAATTGAGCCGCTTCGCCTCGCCAAAGCCGAGCTGGACTGCGTTATAGCCTTCCTTGCCAACGCTCTTGACCTGCGTCACAATACAAGGACCGGCTTCGATAGCAGTCACCGATTCCACTGTGCCGCCTTCGGTAAATACCCGTGTCATGCCTATTTTCCGACCGATGAGTCCACTAAACATCCGCTATAACCTAACTAGAGCTTTATCTCAATGTCGACCCCTGCCGGCAGGTTCAACGTGGTCAGCGCATCGATGGTCTTCGTTGTAGGATCCATGATATCGATTAGCCTCTTGTGAGTCCTAATCTCAAACTGCTCCCGGGAATCCTTATCCACGTGAGGGGAGCGTATAACGCAGAATTTCTTTATATGCGTGGGAAGGGGCACAGGACCAACCACCGCCGCTCCTGTGCGCTCTGCCGCCTCCACAATCTGCACTGCAGATTGATCCAGTATTCGGTGATCGAATGCTTTAAGCTTGATACGTATCTTCTGCTTAGGCATCTAGCTCCTCACCTTGGCGATTATCTGCTCTACCTGCTCCTTTGGAACCTCTTGATAATGATGAAACTCCATGGAATATGTTGCCCTTCCCTGGCTTATCGACCTCAGGTCAGTAGCGTAGCCGAAGCTCTCAGCCAGTGGCAAGTAGCAACGAATTATGTGAGTCCAAACACGCAGCTCTACGGCCTCAACCCTGGCTCTCCTAGCGTTGAGATCGCTGATTATGTCCCCCAGGAACTCCTTAGGAGTTGCCACCTCAAGCTTCATTATCGGCTCGAGGAGTATGGGCTTGGCCTTCCTGACACCCTCCCTTAAGCCTATCGCCCCTGCCATCTTGAAGGCTACGTCTGAAGAGTCAACCTGGTGATACCTGCCGTCGAACAGAGTGACACGGACATCGATTATCGGGTACCCAGCAAGTGCACCGCTCTCCATCGCCTCTCTGACACCTTGCTCCACAGCAGGAATATATTGCTTGGGTATCGTCCCACCTGGGATCTTATTGACGAACTCGAAGCCACCGCCTTGTTCCATCGGCTCGAGTTCAAGCCAGACGTGACCGTACTGGCCATGCCCACCACTCTGCCTGATAAAACTGCCTTCGACGCGCACAGGAATGGTGATCGTCTCCCTATAGGCAACCTGGGGCTTACCTATCTTGGCATCCACTTTATACCCCCGTACCAACCTATCGACAATAACGTCAATGTGAAGCTCCCCCATCCCTGAGAGTATGGTCTGACCGGTATCTTGGTCATAGCGGGTTCTGAAGGTGGGATCCTCGTCCGCTAGCTTGTTTAGGGCATCGCCAATCCTATCCTGATCCACCTTAGTCCTGGGCTCGATGGCAACAGAGATAACCGGCTCTGGGAACTTGATCGCTTCCAGAACGATAGGCTTGGCAGTGTCACATATAGTGTCTCCGGTGAAGGTGTTCTTGAGACCGACAGCGGCAATGATCCTGCCGCAGCTTATCTCTTCTACCTCCTCCCGCCGGTTAGCATGCATCAGCAGCAACCGCCCCAAGCGCTCCTTACGCTCCCTGGCGGAATTTAGGACCTGCGAGCCAGTCCGGGCTGTACCTGAGTAAACCCGTAGATAAACCAGGCGGCCAACGAAAGGATCGGAGACTATCTTGAAAGCCAGGGCGGAGAAGGGGGCTCCATCACTGGCCTCGCGAAGGCTCTCTTTGCCCGTCCTGGGGTCAATGCCCTGAACCGGAGGCACATCCAAAGGTGAGGGTAGGTAGTTTACTACAGCATCCAGAACAGGCTGTATCCCCTTGTTCCTCACAGCGCTGCCACAGAGCACGGGGACAATCCTCGTGGACAGAGTTGCCCTCCTCAGCGCTGCCTTAATCTCCGGGGCAGCGATAGCCTCACCCTCGACATATGCATGCATAAGCGCCTCATCGTTCTCAGCAACCTGCTCGATCAATTTCTCCCGGTAGTGGGCAGCAGCCTCTTTGTATTCCTCGGGTATGGGCACCTCCAACCGCTCGGCGTCAGGACCCTCGGGGAAAATCCAGGCTTTGTTTTCAACAAGGTCAATAACGCCCTTAAAGGATGCTTCTGCACCCAGAGGCATTTGCAGTGGCACAGGGTTGGCCCTGAGACGATCTTTGATTGTCTGCACTGTTGCAAAATAGTCGGCGCCAACGCGGTCCATCTTGTTGACGAAGCAAATCCTGGGAACACGATAACTGTCTGCCTGCCGCCAGACCGTCTCAGACTGTGGCTCGACACCAGCCACAGCGTCAAACACTACCACCCCCCCATCAAGAACCCTGAGGCTACGTTCCACCTCAGCGGTGAAGTCCACATGACCCGGAGTATCGATAATATTGATCTCATGGCCAGCCCATTCACAGCTAGTGGCAGCCGCAGTAATAGTGATCCCACGCTCACGCTCCTGTTCCATCCAATCCATCACCGCTGTACCCTCATCCACCTGCCCCACCTTGTAGGTTCGACCAGTGTGGTACAAGATTAGCTCAGTGACAGTTGTCTTTCCAGCATCGATGTGAGCGATGATCCCGATATTCCTCACCCGCTCCAGCGGTAATGCCCCTGCCATAATCCATTCCCTCTCGGCCAAGCAACTTGTCTGTTCAGCCAAAATGCTCAAACCTCGTTACCACCTGTAGTGGACAAAAGCCTTGTTTGCTTCGGCCATACGGTGGGTATCTTCCCGCTTCTTTACGGTGACCCCCTGTCCCCGGAAAGCATCTATGAACTCTGCAGCCAGCCTCTCTGACATTGGTTTGCTCTTGCGCGCTCTCGCTGAAGCCAGCAACCAGCGCATTGCCAAGGCAACACGGCGATCCGATCTGATGTCGACCGGCACCTGATAGGTTGCGCCACCGACCCTGCGTGGCTTGACCTCAACAGCCGGGGTCACGTTTTTCAGTGCTTGCTCGAAGACATCCAAAGGATTCTTCTTCAGTTCCTTCTCGACTATATCCAGGGCATCGTAAACAATACTCTCTGCCTTGCTCTTCTTGCCGTTCACCATAACCTTGTTGATGAACCGGGCAAGTTCCGTGCTATGATACTTGGCGTCAGAAGTTCTCGTCCTCTTGATCGCTCGAGCCCGTCGTGGCATTTCCCCCCTCCGCAAACTATCCTTTCAATCAAAGAGCTTCTATATAACTAGAAGCTCTTACAGCCATCCATCAAAAACCCAAGCTTTGCCCGCTTAAAGCCCAGCCCTGGGCTTCTTGGTGCCATATAGACTGCGACTTTGTCGGCGCCCTTCGACGCCTTCGGCATCCAGAGCACCCCGGATGATGTGATATCGCACGCCTGGGAGGTCTTTGACCCTCCCCCCTCGAATGAGCACCACAGAGTGCTCCTGTAGGCCATGCCCTTCCCCAGGAATATAGGCCGTTACTTCCATGCCATTTGTCAACCGTACCCGCGCGACCTTGCGCAGCGCAGAGTTCGGTTTCTTTGGCGTCACCGTCTTCACCTGAAGGCAAACGCCGCGTTTCTGAGGAGACCCCTTGCCCTGTACAGTCTTCCCCTTAAGAGTGTTATAGGTAACACGAAGCGCAGGTGCCTTGACCCTCTTTTTCACCCTTTTGCGCCCTTTTCTCACTAGCTGGTTGATTGTGGGCAAGGCTCCTCCTTTTAAAATGCCCCAGGCACTAAACAATGAATCTCCCCACAGCAAGCTGTGGGGTATCTGTGGCGCGGCTTCCCGCACCTTCGTCGCTCGAATTCGCTTTGCAGCTCCCAAAGACGCTGCTAGCCACCCCACCCGCGATTCATCCCCACAGCAAACTTCGAGCATTCTCGCCAAGTTGGTAAGTATACTAGAAGCTCCGATCTATGTCAAGCATGCGAATTGACCAGCGGGTCACAATAGCAGCAACAAGCACTCGCAGGGAAGAAAAACCAGTGCTATAATAACACAGGATCATGTTTACTCACCTTCACGTCCACACCGAATACAGTCTCCTCGATGGAATGTGCCGTATCCCCCTTCTCATTAGCAGGGCTAAGGAGCTAGGCATGGACAGCCTGGCAATAACCGACCATGGTGTGCTCTATGGTACAATCTCATTCTATCGCGAAGCGAAGGAAGCGGGCATAAAACCAATCCTGGGCTGCGAGATCTACGTCGCACCCCAGGAGAGACAAAGCAGGCTTGCAGCCGACAAGAGCCCCTACCACCTAGTCTTACTGGCTAAAGATAAGGCAGGGTATCAAAATTTGCTTAAGCTCGCTACCGCTGCCCAACTTGAGGGCTTCTACTACAAGCCGAGAGTGGACAAAGAGCTGCTTTCACAACATAGCGAGGGCTTAATCGCGCTCTCATCCTGCCCAAATGGGGAACTGGGACGCCTAATCATAGAGGGCCGTCCTGAGGACGCTGAGAAGGCTGCTCAATGGCATAAGGATGTTTTCGGCGATTTTTACCTCGAACTCCAGGAGCACGCCGTCCCTGAGCTTGCCCAGATCAACAAAGAACTGGTCAGGTTGAGTCGCAAGCTGAACCTCCCCCTTGTGGCTGGTAACGACGTTCATTATGTAAACAAGGATGATGCCTACGCCCATGAGATCCTGCTCTGCATTCAGACCAATAACACTATCCATAACGAAAAACGCCTCAAGATGGCCGACGATTCCTTTTACCTTAGGAGCCCCCAGGAGATGGCAGAGCTTTTTGCCGAACTACCCGATGCCCTGACCAACACCGAGCGCATTGCTGAGCTATGCCACCTCGAGCTGGAGTTCGGTCGACTCTATCTCCCCGAGATCGATCTACCCCCAGGTAAGACTGCTTACCAACAGCTTGCGGAACTTTCCAATCAAGGGCTAGCAGGCCGTTACCCTGAGCCTCCACCTCAGGCTGTACAGCGGCTTGAGTATGAGCTGGACGTCATCAAGCAGACCGAATTCGCTAACTATTTCTTGGTCATCTGGGATGTCATATCCTTCGCTCGGGAACAGAACATCCTCTTCGGTGTTCGCGGCAGCGCCGCAGCCAGCATTGTCCTCTACTGCCTGGGGATAACCGACATCGACCCCCTGGCACACACGCTGGTGTTCGAGCGCTTTCTGAATGTGGAGCGCAAGGAAATGCCAGACATCGATCTCGACTTTCAAGATGACCGCCGCGATGAGGTTATAGCCTATGTGGCCCAGAAATATGGGCTTGACCGCGTAGCCCAGATCATTACCTTTGGCACCATGGGAGCTCGTGCAGCGCTCAGGGATGTGGGTAGGGCTCTGGGGCTGCCCTACGGAGATGTCGACCAGGTGGCAAGACAAATCCCTGCACCATGGGCTACCATTCAGGAGGCTCTCGAAACAAGTTTCGAGCTGCGTAACAGATACCGGGATGACACTACTATAAGGCATCTCGTCGACACCGCAACCAAACTGGAGGGCGTAGCCCGCCACGCCTCCACTCATGCCGCTGGAGTGGTCATCTCCAGGGAGCCACTCATCCACCATGTCCCCCTGCAAAGGCCGACCAGAGGCGATGAGCAGGGCATCAACATGACCCAGTTCGCCATGGATGACATTGCCGAGATCGGGCTCTTGAAGATGGACTTCCTGGGATTGGCAAACCTAACCATCCTGGAAAAAGCAAAACAGACCATCGCCGAAAATCGCGGTATTGACATCGACCTGCACAACATACCTCTCGATGACGTCAGGACCTTCGATCTTCTCTCCTCTGGAGAGACAACGGGGGTCTTCCAACTTGAGGGCGCTGCTATGCGCCACTTCATCAAGGAACTCAAGCCCAGCTGCTTCGGCGATATCGCTGCCATGGTGGCTCTATATCGGCCGGGGCCGAAGGAGCATATCCCCACCTTCATCAGCGCAAAACACGGGCTGGAGCCCATTCGTTTCCCCCACCCCGCCCTCACCGAAATCTTAAAGGAAACCTATGGTGTCATCGTTTACCAAGATCAGGTTCTTCTCATCGTTCAAGCCTTCGCCGGCTACAGCTTAGGCGAGGCTGACATAGTGCGCAAGGCGATGGGAAAGAAAATCCCTGAGGTGATGAAAAAGGAGAAGAAACGCTTTCTCTCCGGAGCGAAGAAAAAGGGGTTCTCCACGGAGTTGGCGGATCAGGTGTGGAGCCTCATCGAGCCCTTCGCAGGCTATGCATTCAATAAGGCACATAGTGTGAGCTATGCGCTGATCGCTTATCAGACCGCTTATCTCAAGGCGAATTATCCCGTGGAATTCATGTCCGCCCTCCTCACCATAAACATGGGGCAGGCAGAAAAGGTAGACTCAGCTATCAAAGAATGTAATCGGCTAGGCATCAGGGTGCTTCCTCCTGATATCAACCGAAGTGGAGAGAACTTTGGCATCGAACAAGTTGAAGCCGGTGCTGCAGCCATTCGCTTCGGGCTGGCGGCAACCAAGAATGTGGGTGCCGGCGCAGTCAGGCCAATCATCGCCGTCCGAGACCAAGGTGGCCCATTCAATTCAATCGACGACTTCTGCCGCCGAGCTGACCTCAGAAACCTCAACAAGCGGGCGCTGGAAAGCATGATCAAAGCGGGAGCGTTTGACTCTTTAGGCAGTCGCGGCTCCCTTTTGGCTGGTATCGACCGTATCCTGTCCCTGGCGCAAACGGAACAGCGCCTCAAGGAAGTAGGCCAATCCACCATGTTCGATCTATGGGGCCAGAGTGTAGAGGTGCCACTGCCTGGCCTCGACCTGCCTGATGTGGAAATCCCCGCCAAGGAGAGGTTAGCTTGGGAGAAAGAACTGCTGGGGGTATACCTTTCCGAACATCCCTTCACCCAGGCCTCTCAGCAGCTGGCTGCTGAGGTCGATGCCTTCTGCGGGCAGATTGGCGAGGAAATGGTAGGGCAGACAATTATTACGGCGGGATTGGTCACCTCGGTGCGGCAATCTTTCACAAGAGATAAACGACCCTTCGTCAGCGCCGTTCTGGAGGACTTCGGCGGCAGCATAGAGGTCACAGCCTGGGCTGAGGTCTACGAACGTACTAGAGACCTTTGGCAAGAGGGAAGTACCCTTGTGGTCAAGGGCAAAGTCAGAGCCAGGAACGATCGTATACAGTTGACCTGCCAAAGTGTATCCCTGTACCAGCCACGTAAGAGCGAGGAATCTATCGAGCCGACAGCGGAGCCGGCTGCAGCGCCACCGCGCCACCGACTGAAAATCAACCTCCCCACCTCCGATGATACCAACGCCGATATCGCCCGTCTGAGGCAACTCTTCTACGTACTCAGTCAATTCCCCGGGGAAGATGCGGTATATTTGTCTATTGCCAGCAGCGAGGGGGTTACCAAACTCGAATTGCCAGAGCTGGCTACTGCCTATTGCACCGAACTTCACCAACAGCTGGTTGACCTCGTCGACGAGCAGGACTTGATTATAGAAGAAACTGTGAGTTAGCCTTTCTCACCCCGGCTAGCCTCCAGGTCAAGAAGGTGCTTCTTCAGCCCCAGGCCGCCGCCAAATCCTCCCAGGGTGCCATCGCTAGCCACCACCCGATGACAGGGCACGATGATCGGGAAGCGGTTTCGAGCCAGTGTTCCTCCCACAGCGCGGCTCGCCCCAGGTCTCTCAATTCGCTTCGCCACCCAAGCATAGCTCCTAACCTCCCCGTAAGGGATAGAGCGAGTCGCAGTCCAGACGACCTGCTGAAAGTCACTAGCCCCCTCAAGGTCAAGCCTATCAGGGAATGTTACCATCTCGCCATTGAAGTAGCACTGGAGTCGGAAGGGAAGGTCACCAAAAGCATCCTCCTCGACCGCCTCCTTGACAAAGTCTTCAATCCCAGCAAGCGCTGTCTCAAGAGATGGCTGAGGCAAGGTGAGAAAGCTTAGCCCCATCTCAGAACCGCCTATCACGACCCAACCAAGCCTGGTGCCAACAATGGTATATCTGACTTTCAAACCAAACCGCATAGCTATGTTCACGGCTTGACTATAATCCAAACCGATAAGATTTACAATCTGGCGCTATCCTCCCCTTGCTCAAAACCGGTCAAATCACCTCTTAGCATAGCACTACATTACATCGTGAGGCTGCTCTTGTATTTGTTGCCCAAATATGCTAGCATATAGCCGATTGGCTGAGGAAGAGTTGCACAGGAGTAAGTTGGAGTGCTCAATTCGGGGAACTAGGATATGGTAACAGAGAAGGAAAAGGCGCTCGATTTAGCGATCGGCCAGATCGAAAGGCAATTCGGCAAAGGCTCAATCATGAAGCTAGGGGAAGGAAGCGCAAAGGTTGTGGTTGAGTCTATCTCCACCGGGTCACTCTCATTGGACTTAGCCCTTGGCATTGGCGGCATTCCTCGAGGTCGCGTTACTGAAATCTTCGGACCCGAGGCCGCAGGCAAATCAACACTTAGCCAGCATATCCTGGCTGAGGCCCAGAAATCAGGTGGGATGGCGGCGTATATCGATGTAGAACACGCCCTCGATCCCACCTACGCCGCCACCTGCGGGGTTAAGCTAGATGACCTGCTCATCTCGCAGCCCGATACCGGGGAGCAAGCCCTAGAGATCACCGAAACACTGGTTCGCAGCGGTGCTCTCGATGTGATAGCCATCGACAGCGTGGCAGCGCTGGTGCCCAGGGCAGAACTCGAAGGTGATATGGGAGATGCCCATGTCGGATTGCAAGCGCGACTAATGTCCCAGGCGTTGCGGAAACTGACAGCGGTCATAAGCAAGTCGCATACCGCTGTGGTATTCGTTAACCAGCTCAGAGAGAAGGTTGGTATTGTCTTTGGCAATCCGGAGGTAACTCCTGGAGGCAGGGCCCTCAAGTTCTACAGCTCAGTACGGATCGACCTCAGGCGAGTAGAGAACATCAAAATAGGAAACAAGGTAGTGGGCACCAGGATTAGGGCCAAGGTAGTCAAGAACAAGGTCGCTCCCCCCTTCAGGTCAGCCGAGTTCGACATCATGTTTGACGAAGGTATCAGCAAAGAGAGCGATATCCTCGACCTAGGTGTCGAGATGGGCATAGTGAAGAAAACCGGGGCCTTTTTCTCCCTTGACGAGACGCGTCTCGGGCAGGGTCGTGAGAATGCCAAGGAATACCTCAGGCAACACCAAAACCTCGCTCAACAGATTCAGCGCCAGATCAAGGCAACTACCAGCGCCCAAGAGGGAGCCCTATCCTTCTCCGCCAAGCTTGAGCCCGCAATAGCAGACTCACCAGACTAGCTCCGATTTGCCCCTTCCAACACTCCAGCGCGACGCCTAACAGGCATGTTCAATCCTGCCTCAGTCTAATGTGCCTATTGAGGAAGAGCATGAACACGGTCACCGTCATCGAGACCCAGATGCAACGAAGGGGAAGAGTCAAGGTATTCCTAGACAAAGGCTTTGCCTTCAGCTTGAGCCTTCCTGTAGCGGCTGAGGCCGGGCTTCACCAAGGACAGACGCTATCGCTTCCCGAGATCGAAAGGCTTAAGAGCGCTGACCGACTTCAAAGCTCGCTGGACAGCGCGCTGAAGTATATGAGCCCACGCCCTAGAAGTGAGGCGGAAATAAGGGCTCGACTGAATCGTCACGGCTTCGACACTGACACCATCCAGCAGGTGCTTGCCCGATTAAAGGAACGGGGATTGGTGGATGATATCGCCTTCGCCCAGTTTTGGCGGGAGAACAGGGAGAACTTCAGACCGCGTAGCCGCCGACTCATAGAATTGGAGTTGAAGCAAAAGGGTGTTGACGCCGAGACCATCGCTGAGGCCACCGCGGGGGTCGATGACGAGCCAAGTGCCTATCGTGCAGCACAAAGAAAGGCACGCTCGCTTGCACGCTTAGACCACTCCAGCTTTCGTAAGCGTTTGGGGGACTTCCTGAAGCGGCGTGGTTTTGATTATGAGCTAGTCAATCGGACCATCGACCGCGTATGGCAGGAGCGGGATGATGCGCAGCCAAACTAGTGGAAAAGAAAGGTCTTAAAAATGGAACCGATGTTACTGGCACCCATTGTCTTATTGACACTCCTCCTCGGTGTGGGGATCGGCTTCCTCACCCAGAATCTCATAAGGGCCAGGAGGTTTCACCGCGCCGAGAAGGGTGCCGCCAAGATTCTGGATGATGCCGTCACCCAGCAAAAGGAAATCCTCCTTGAAGCCAAGGAGGAAACACTGAAGATCAGGGCTGATGTTGAGTCTGAGACTCGTTCGCGCCGTTCCGAGCTTCACCGCCAGGAAAGACGCATCTCTCAGAAAGAAGAGAACCTTGACCGCAAAACCGAAGCTCTTGAGCGGAAAGAGCACCACGTGGGAGCAAAGGAGAAAGAGATAGATAGATCCATGGCCCAGCTCGAAGAGTTCAAGAAAAAGCAGGTACATCAGCTTGAGCTTATCTCCGGCATGTCTACAGCCGAGGCCAAAGAACTGCTGCTGACGATGGTAGAGGAGGAAAGCCGTCAAGATATGGCGCAACGCATCCGTGAGATCGAGGCTCAGCTAAAAGAGGAGGCTGACCAGAAGGCCAGGGAGATCGTTGCCTTCTCCATTCAGAGGTGTGCTACTGACGTTACCTCCGAGACCACGGTGTCTGTAGTCCCTCTGCCCTCTGACGATATGAAGGGGCGGCTCATCGGTCGCGAGGGACGCAATATCAGGGCACTGGAGAACGCTACTGGGGTCGACCTTATCGTAGACGATACCCCGGAGGCAGTAACCGTCTCTTGCTTTGACCCAATCCGCCGCGAGGTAGCTAGGTTAGCACTGGAAAAGCTCATCCTGGATGGCCGTATCCATCCCGCTCGTATTGAGGAGGTAGTGGCCAAGGCCAAGGATGAGGTAGATGCTATCATCCAGACCGAGGGAGAACAAGCAGCTTACAAATCGGGAGTCGTTGGACTTCATCCCGAGATAATCAAGCTACTGGGACAACTCAAATTTCGCTTTAGCTACGGACAGAACGTGCTCACCCATAGCATCGAGGTATCGTATCTGTCAGCGATGATCGCCGCTGAGTTGGGGGCTGATGTCAATATAGCTAGAACAGCAGGGCTGTTACATGACATTGGCAAAGCAGCAGATCAGGAATTCGAGGGCCCACATGCCGCGATCGGTGCCGACATAACCAGAAGACTGGGCAAATCAACGGAGGTATCTAAAGCTATTGCTGAGCATCATGGCGAGGCAGATTCTATAGGTGTCTTCGGATTCATCGTTACCGCCGCTGACGCCATCTCCAGCTCAAGGCCAGGGGCAAGACGAGAGTCTCTGGAACAACACCTGAAGCGGCTCGAGGCGTTGGAAAACGTAGCATCAAGCTTCCCCGGAGTGGAGAAATCGTTCGCCATTCAGGCCGGTCGGGAGGTCCGTATCCTGGTTAAACCCCAGGACATCGATGACCTGAGCGCAGTGAGATTGGCCCGAGATATTGTTAAGAAGATAGAAGAAAGTCTCCAGTACCCGGGGCAGATAAAGGTTACTGTCATCCGAGAGACACGGGCAGTGGATTATGCTAAGTAGAAACCGATTCTACCTAGTAGAGGCCTATTGAGAATACTAATGATAGGCGACGTGATAGGCAAGCCGGGCAGGAAGGGCATGGCAGCGCTGTTGCCCGAGTTGCGTCATAAGCACGAGGTCGATCTGGTTGTTGCCAATGGCGAAAACGCCGCAGGCGGTATAGGGCTTACCCCATCCACCGCTGAGGAATTCTTCCAGTGCGGGGTAGACGTCATTACCTCGGGCAACCATATCTGGCACCACAAAGAGATTATTCCCCATCTGGAAGTTGAGCCACGTATCCTGCGCCCACTGAATCTGCCGCCAGGTGCGCCCGGTCATGGCTACCTCATCACAGACCGAGCAATAGTGGTAAACCTATCGGGGCGCGTCTTTGTGGGACATTTCGACTGCCCTTTCCGCGCCATGGACCACTTACTCGAAGAGGTTGCTCCCAGACCTCCAGTAATACTGGTCGATTTCCATGGAGAAGCAACTGCGGAGAAAGTCGCTTTGGGCTGGTATCTAGATGGTCGCGTCAGTGCAGTGCTCGGAACCCATACCCACGTTGGCACTGTCGATACCAGGATCCTACCACGAGGTACCGCATTTGTGAGCGACGTGGGTATGGTAGGGGCTGCCGACTCAGTTATCGGCGACGATACTGAATTGGCGATCGATCGGTTTCTTACACTAATGCCCCATCGCCTATCAGTAGGCAAGGGAAACATAACGTTCAACTCAGTTCTGGTGGAGGTGGAGGATGAGAGCGGCAAGGCTTTAAGCATCAGCCGTCTTGACCTAGAGTTGAAGCAGTAATGAAAGCAGACCTTCACCTACACACTACCGCCTCAGACGGAAGGCTGAGTCCGCAGGAGATAGTTCTTAAGGCATCCCAGCTTGGGCTTGACGTCATCGCAATCACCGACCATGACTCTGTAGAAGGGATACCTCCTGCCCTTGAAGCAGCCAAAAGCTTCCCGCAGCTTTTGGTCATACCAGGAGTGGAAATAAACACCTATGTGCCACAAGGCGAGGTGCATATCCTGGGCTACTTTATAGACTATCATGACCCAGAACTTAAGCACACCTTGGAGGAACTGCGCAATTCCCGCTATGAGCGAGGGCACAAGATGGTGGCCAAGCTGGCCGACATAGGCATCGATATCGACTGGAAAAGGGTGCTCGAACTAGCCGCAGGAGGAACCATAGGACGACCCCATATTGCCCAGGCGATTCTAGAACGCGGCTACAGCTCCTCCCTTAAGGAAGCCTTTAATAAGTACATCGGTCGCAATGGGCCTGCCTACGTCGAACGTAAGAGGTTGACGCCACTCGATGCAGTTGAGTTAATCCTTAATATAGGCGGCTTGCCGTTTCTTGCTCACCCCGCATATATCGAATACCTCGATACCTTTGTCCCTCAACTGAAGAAAGCAGGAATAGCAGGCCTCGAGGTATACTACGCCAACTATTCCCCAAGTAAAATAGCTCGCTTTCAGGCGCTGGCCATGAAGTATGACCTCATTGCTTCCGGAGGCAGTGATTACCATGGGCTGGATAACACCATTGGCGCTGACATCGGCAGCGTAGACCTGCCCCAAGAGTTAGTCGAGCAATTCATCTCCCTAGCGGAGCGAAGAAGGATGGTGATCCCATGATGCTAGGTGCTGGAGAAATTCAACAGATAATCCCCCACCGCTGGCCTTTCCTTCTCGTTGATAGGGTCATCGACCTACAGCCCGGCGAGGGAGCTGTAGGAATCAAGAATGTCACTGCTACAGAATTCTGCTTCCAGGGTCATTTTCCAGGCTACCCCATCTTCCCCGGAGTGCTCATTATCGAAGCTCTAACTCAAGTCGGTGCCGTGGCGGTACTAAGCTTGCCCCAGCATAAGGGCAAGATTATTCTCTTCGCTGGGGTTGACAACTTTCGTTTTCGTGTGCCAGTGTTCCCTGGGGACAGCCTAAGGTTAGAGGTGAAGTTCACCAAGATGAGAGGTAACATAGGTAAGGGTGCAGCTAAAGCGTCTGTGGAAGGAAAAACTGTTGCTGAAGGTGAGCTGACCTTCGCCATCGCCAACCCAGAGCAAGCCCCAGGTAGGGAGCAGGAATGAGATGTGCACTTCACCCCGAGACCGAGACCAACCTCAAGTGTGGTAAATGCGGGCAGCCCATTTGCCCCAAGTGCTTGGTTCAGACACCGGTAGGTGCGCGCTGCCCCGAATGCGCCGCCCTGAAGCGGCTGCCAGTCTATGCCGTTTCACCCGTCCTCTATGCAAGGGCAATTGCTGCTGGCCTGACTACCGCTTCAGCGCTGGGCGCAATTTGGCCTTTCCTTCCTTTCGGCGGCTTCTTATGGCTCATCATTGCAGCCGGTATTGGCTATGCCATCGGCGAAGTGGTGAGCCTCTCCGTCAACCGAAAGCGCGGTCTCAGACTGCAGGCGATCGCGGGTACAAGTATGGTGGTGAGCTATACCATTAGAAGCCTGCTCGAGACACCGCACCTAGGTTTTGTGCATTCTTTTCTCAACGTATATGTCTTGATTGCGCTTGCTCTAGGCATCATCATCGCGGTCAGCAGACTGCGATGAAATTGACATACCACGGCTTTTGTGCTACCATCCTACTGGATTTATAGAGGGCATTTATACCAATATCTGGATGGGCATTCCCTGTGGAGATCGCGATGTGCTCTAGTATTATTTTTTATTGCCTAAAGTGGGGAGGAAGCAGCTTTCATGCGGGGAGAACTTTTTATCCGTATTCTTGTCGCAGCAGTCTTAGGCATCGGGGGGTGGAGGCTAGCTATCCCAATCGCCGAAAGGAGCGGGGCTACCAATGAGCTGACGTGGATTTTGTCTTTTGCCATTGGAGCCTATGTATTCGGGTTCCTGCTAGCTCCCTTTATTGCCATACGCCCCTGGCGCTGGGCGATCAAACGCCTCCGGTTGGTCCAAAGGTTAATTCCAATACACAGCCTCGTGGCCGCAGCCATCGGGCTGGCTCTTGCCCTTGTATTCAGCGCCCTGATAGCGCTGCCTTTGTCTCTTCTCCCTGACCCATGGGGTAATTATGCTCCCCTTGCTGCCGCCGTATTCTTTTCATGTCTCTTCGTACCCATCATGGTGCTGCAAGGTCCTTCCGTATTGCAGTTCTTCTTCAGCGGTTCTTCAGCTACTTCAGCCAAGAGAGAAAGGAGAGGTGATCTGATCGTCTTGGACACCAACGCCATTATTGACGGGCGAA
>JAUXAX010000018.1 GCA_030619685.1 Dehalococcoidia bacterium | reverse complement strand
CCGTGAGGCAACGGCGATGATATATTTACCAGGAAGGGAAGGGATGGCAATGAAGATGTCAACTGCGTACTTCATGGGGCTTTTAATACAATAGTGGGAGGTTTCTAAATGGTGAATTACGAGAATGTGACACTATGTAAGCTGGCTCTTGCTAGCACCATGTACGATTCCCTAACGCCCTTCAATAAATCGCTTGAACGCCTGAACAAGGCTACGGGCAGTAGCATAGACCTGACCAATCCCGCGCATCGCATTTCTATCATGAAATGGTTAAATGCTTGGGGGTGCAGGCATCTTTCAGAGGATCAACATGATGTTGCATCAAATAGTATCTTGAACTGGTACCAGGTAGACGGCGCTAGTTTATTTACAAATAATAAACCACTCTGGGACCTGGGGGATCATGAACTGGAAGTAGCCGCTCATGCATATGATTCTCTTAAGGACAAGACGGGGGCTCGGCGTGTTCGCGGTGGGAGAAAACTGGAGGTTCATATCGGCGCAACCGCAGCCTCTAAGATCCTCTTCGCCATCAGGCCGAAAGCATTGATGCCTTGGGATGAAGCAATGCGAATTAGCTTCAAATGTGATGCTAGTCCTAAATCGTATTCCAGGTACCTGAAAATAATCAGAGGCCTGACCTCCCACATTGGGATCCTATGCAGGAACAAAGGTTTCCAAATTGACGATCTTCCCAAAGAACTAGGGCGACCAAATTCGACAGTGCTAGCACTTGTCAACGAGTATATCTGGGTTACGGAGACTCGAAAGTGTGAACTGCCCCCGTCGTACACTCTGGCGCGATGGGCAGAGTTGGGCTGATACCGGGAAAATATGGGGACTAGTTTCATGTTAATGGCCAGCAGGGTAGAAAATGACGAGGATGTAGTCATTTTACGAAAGTTCTGGATAGAGGCGTTTGGGTGTGTATTCACCCCAAAACCATTTCGCGTGTAAGCTATACCTCGCTGAACAATTCTCGGTTTCGTTAACAATCACTACGAATGCAATCACTTTGCAATCTTTGCTGCCTAAATTGTATGATTATGATAGTATATGCTAGGTATAATGATGACCGTGTTGAGCATAATGATTTAAACCAAGGAGAATCTATGGGAGTAGCGGGAGGTAGAACACTATGCTTTTTCGTGGTAAGAAATTGTCTGACCTACGGGAGCAAGACCTTCAAAGACTTGTAGATGACCAGTTTCAAGAGCGGGATACAGTCGAGTATAAGCGGGATATGTATGGGGATTCCCCTGATGATAAACGAGAGATGCTGAAAGATATAGCTTCAATGGCAAATCATCATGGGGGACATATAATAATTGGTATCGCAGAAGATGAAGATGGAATTCCCACAAGTATGGACGGTATTGAAGCAGGTAGCCACGTGGAGCGAATAACGAATAGCTGTTTAGATAACGTAGATAAAAGGATAGTGAGTTTGGATATAGAAGATATATCGTTAAGCAACGGAAGAGTGGTAATTGTTATCTCCATTCCAGAGAGTATTAACGCACCCCATATGGTAACTTTTAGAGGGTTGAATCAATTTTGGAAGAGGCACGGTAGACAGAAGGACAAGATGACGATTGATGAGATTGGCGAAGCCTTCGATAGAAGATTGGCTAATCTAAACCGCTTAGATCGCTTCCTTTTCACTAGAAAAGCACAAATCCTCGAGAACATTGGCAATCAGACACAAATGGTCATATCTGCTTCACCGGCTTTTTTGCGTGATGAGATTGTATTTGATAACCAGGATAATGACTTGCGTCAAATGATGCTTAATCCACCACAACAATTAGCGGGATATAGCGGAGGGCGAATTTCGTGTGGACAGCCCTACCCCACTATCAATGGTTTGAGAGCAGACCAAAGCACTCCCTACTATAATAATCCTTCCTTCGACAAATACATTGAGGTATTCTCAAACGGTTACATTGAGTTTGGCAAACTAATAGAAAGAGAAAGCGAATACGGGATATTCGTCGCTAGTCTAGTAGAAATCCCTCTGATAGTAAACTTCATGCGATTTATCCAAAGTATTTATGAGCAATATCTACCACTGACACCGCTAGTGGTAAGCTTGTCAATATTCAATGCCAAGGGTATATGGCTTGCTGTCAGTGGTCACTCAGCCGAAGACAGTAGAGTGAAATGGCAGGAACAGCATATTGAGTTGGGCAACTTCTATGCTGAAAACATCTCTGAGGAACGTAAATTACTGACCAAGCAGCTATGTGACCGTCTCTGGCAAGCGTTTAACCGTGAGAGATGCGACCTGTTTGATGATGCTGGCACATTTCGAGTTAATCAATAGAGGATAACCGCAATGAAAATACGTAGTAGGTGCTTGTCTGATAACACAGCTAGCAATAGTCCAGATTGTGTACCCACGGGGTAACAATAGCTTGGATTGTCATGTGTAAGGGCAACAATAAGTTGAAGTGTGCAGTTGATATTCGACTTCTCGACCCACAGTGTCAGTGGAACATAATGGCATCTCTATTGTAGTTCGGAGATTTTGAAGTTAGTAAGCTTTAGCCGTTTATTCTTCTCCTGATAGTTGCAATCTTTTTATCCGCTTTGAGAAAGCCTTATGAAACTTCTCTGAATATTCTTGGAACCACTGGAAGTAGTCACTCCAGTTGCTTTCATCACGCAAAGAACCATTTCTGTGAAGAATTATTCTGGAGTCTTGTCCTTCTGGAAGCTCACGCCATTCTAACGGAGATCCTATTTCATCTTCAATTTCCTTTTCGTCTTTCTTAAGTTGTACAAAAGCTGACTTTGCCCGCGCTCCTGCTAAGTATAACTCGCATCCCAACCTATTGTTTTTAATACTGACTGAACATCTAATACGAAATCTTGACTTGCCTACTGCAAATGAATATGAGTTACTTGGTCTAGGTTTACGCAATTCTAAGTAAGTCTGATTTTGTTTCATATAGTCTTTCAGTCCACTCCAAAATTCTTCGTACAACAGCTTCGTTTCGGTCATCGTTTTCACGCCCGAGGTTTCCTTAACTGATTTTGCCCATATGTTCGGACGGCACACTACATTGAACTTTGGCGCTGGCATGGAGTCAATAATCTTCCATAATTCTATTTCAATTGCGAAGAAGGCAATTTCTTCACTCGTGATTTCATTCAGCCAATCGATAGCTCTCCTGTGCTCTTCAGTTACTGACCTGCAAATCCAGATGACTATATCCGCACCTAGTCCTGAAGCATACGTAATTATCTTCCCCAAATGATCATGATTAGTTCTTTCTAATTGATTCTCAATTATGACCGTCCTATCATTGCCAATATCCTTAGCTACCAAGTCAGCTTTAAAGCTCCCAACTTCAACATTTGTATCTTCCAATTCGATGTCTATACCTATCGCTTCGCCAAGTAGTTCCAAATTGTCTACTCTTGCTAACCAAGGCGTGAAATCTCTTGTTTCATCTTTCCAAAAATCTCTTAAATCTACCCTTTCAAGCCTCCCAAGATCACTGGTCATTTTCTCTCCTCCTAATGCTTACTGCATTTTCTATCAAGCTTCGCTATGCAAACATTATAAATGCATTGTTGCCCTTCAAGCTCCTTTGTGGCATTATACGTGTCGCCATAGACTGACGCAAGCAATAAGATCAATTGCGGTATCCTTATTGCTATGTATTTCAATATGAGGAAGTTGAAATGAATTCAGCGGTTGCACTTTCTAGCGACTTGTTCGCTTGGCTAGCCTCGCTGGTTTTCTACTTTGGATTGAACATAAGGGCGCATTGTTCAAGGGGACCGAGTCACCACTAAGAAGTCCTTTCAGAGTACATTCCGGTAACCCTCATCCCAGATATCCGCCGTAGCATCCCCTATTTGCAGCACTTTCGGTGAAAAAAGATCCGCTAAGATTCAAAACTGGGCTTCAGCTTCGAGGAACCGAGGGCAAGAAAGGAACTATTCTTGCTTTGGAAGAGTGGGTTATAATAATTGGGGGCTGGTCAGCTGTCATAAAAGTGTCCTTTGCCTTTTGTCCCAAAAGTATCCGAATTGCGTTGACCTCGAACACTACATATCGGGAGCGGGTTTTGCTGGCTTGGCCGCCCTGACCTCCCTGCTAGCGGTGGAGAGAAAAGCTACGAAAATAGAGGAGGCGTAAAGCATGAAAAGCGTGATTGCAGAAGCACTTGCCCTTAAATATGAACCTGTGGCCATACTTCTAACCGATGACAGGCCAGCTAACGCCGTCCAGTTCAAAGAAGGTAAGTTTAGCTGCGTCATGTTCATGCTGGCTGTGGCGGTGCGTGGCAGACAAGCTGTTTTCGACCGTAAGACCTTCGGCTGCCCCGGTGGCGGCGTCGGCCTTGGGTTTGGGAACCAGTACAAGAACTTCCCTGGCGGCGAGGAGGCCTTCTGTCACTTCCTCTCCATGGGTAACAAAGACTGGGAGCCAGGCATACAGTTAGCCGAGATGGTCAAGCCGTTCATCGGTAATGAGCTTTACGATGAGATTGTATATGGTGAAAGGTACGTAAAGACCCCCGAGCTGGTCATGAAGTTCATCGAGTGCCTGCCCATCACTGATATTACTTTCGAATACGTGGTTTTCAAGCCGCTGGGGCAGGTTGAACCTGACAAGGAGGAGCCCGCGACAGTAGTCTTCCTTGCAGACATGGACCAGCTTTCGGCACTGGTAGTCTTAGCCAGCTATGAAAGGGATAGCAACGAGGCCGTTATCATCCCCCAGGCAGCCGGCTGCCAGACGATCGGAATTTACCCCTTCAATGAGGCTTTGCGCGAACATCCAAGGGCAGTGGTTGGGCTTACCGATATCTCTGCACGGGTCCAAATCAAGCGCCAGCTCAAAGACGACGTCATGAGCTTCGCCGTGCCCTTCGCTATGTTCGGTGAGATGGAAGCGAACGTCCTCGGCAGCTTCCTTGAGAGGAACACTTGGAAGGAATTGATGGAGTTGAAAGCGAAGGGAGAGTAGCCAACTAGCCAATGGTTCCTTTATTAGATATTAAGAAGCCCTGTGGCTAGGTGGGCATTGAACGCATCAGTTTGTAAAGCCTGACCGCATCTTTGCGGCGGCATAACTCTGTCCCCGGCGTCATTACAGCCGCAGCACCAGCCGCTACGCCAAAACGAGCGGCCTCTCGCAGCGGGAGTCCCTTTGTCAGGGCCAGTACGATCCCAGCCACCATGCTGTCTCCCGCCCCAACATTGCTTTCCACTGGTACGGTTGGCGCCCTCACATGTTCACTGATTTCGTTCGTCACTAAAGTAGCGCCCCCAGCCCCAAGGGAAATCACCACCGCTTCGCTTTGTCCGCTTTCAATGATCTGCTTCGCGAGGGTTCTCTGCTGGGATTCGTCCCGTATTTTGCGTTTCACAAGTTGAGTGAACTCACGCAGGTTTGGTTTGATAAGGAAAACGCCCTCTCTGACCGCGAGAGAAAGCGCCTCACCGGAGGAATCCACTATCAGTCTCGCCCCAATACTGCGCGCAACACGCGCCACACGAGCATAGAAATCCATTGGCACTCCAGGAGGAAGGCTTCCGCTAGCAACTATGTAGCTAGGTTTGGGGCTCCACTCGGACAACGCGACGAGGCATTGATTCCACTCGTCTTCCTGAAGCGTCGGTCCTGGCATGCCGAAACGGAACTGCTGCCCTGTAGACTCTTCATATACCATCAGATTCTCGCGTGTCCATCCGGCAATAGGTATCGGCCAACTGTCGATCCCTTCGTTGTTCAGCAAGTCCGTGAGCCGCTTCCCAGTAGAGCCTCCTGCTGGATAGAACGCTATCGCCCTTCCACCGAGTCTGAGGACAGCCCGTGCTACGTTGACACCTCCACCACCTGGCTCATACCGCGGCGACTTGCATCGTAACTTCCTCTCAGGAATCACTCGGTCTACATAGGAGGTATTGTCAAGACTGGGGTTCATCGTTAATGTCGCTATTAGCCCTACTTCCATTTGACCTGTCTTCGCATAAGTCATGACGATCCGGTGCGCACTTTGTACCATTCATGTCCACCCTTGTCAACCACGTTACCGCAACATAAAGGACTCATATGGGAACTTTCGCTTTCCCCGGTCTTGAGCGACTGTGAAAAAAGAATCCATAATAGAGGTTCCTTTTTTACCTACTGACCTAAAACGACCTCTAGCTTCCAGTTAAGAAAGGTCTGCACAGAATCACGTGTGCACCTTATCTTCAGCGGAGCATCCGCGTAGTGGCTACCTTCGTTCCTTTATCCATCCTACGTTGCCCCCGCAATCGAACCGGTATGTGACCTAAAAGAGGAACGCTGGCTTGCGAGTTTCTTGGAGTCTCTTACCAAGAGGCCTGCCTCTTGCTTACTCCCACAAATGCTATAGGTATTCTATGCCCCGAACCCCATCAGGGTAAAAGTGATATGAGATTGATTCGAAGCTGGGATGGTTGTTCACAGGACAATCGCGACTATCTGCACGCTTCATCAGTGGCTATTTGCAGAAAGGAGTCTACCCACCAGAATATATCACGCCGCGCGATGATTTTTCGGAGCCTTCGCATTCGCAATTGCCGCTCGTCATCGCTCATTGTGTATGCTCGGTGGATAGCATTTGCCATACCTATTATATCGTAGGGATTGACTAATAGTGCATTCCTACGCAATTGGGTTGCAGATCCAGCAAATTCACTTAGTATTAGAACACCACGTTTATCTATTTTAGCCGCACAATATTCCTTTGCAATTAGATTCATTCCATCCTTTAGAGGTGTTACCAGGGCAATATCGGCAGCACGATAAAATGCGAGAAGTTCATCTCGTTCCAAACTCCTGAACATGTAATGAATTGGTATCCAGCCCGGCTCGGAAAACTGGCCGTTAATCTCACCCACCAAGCCCTCGATCTCAGATCTTAGCTCTTGGTACTCAGGGATGTCCTCTCGACTAGGAACGACAATTTGAACCATACTTATATTGCCGCGCAGATCGTCGAAGTGCTCTAGAGCACTTCGGAACGCTCGCAGCCTCTCAGGGATACCTTTAGTGTAGTCTAAGCGGTCCAGTCCGAGAATGATCTGACGTTTGCCTAGGGCGTCACGCAATCCATCGGTCACCTTGACTATGGTTTTCCTTGATGCTTGTCGACTAAACTCTTTGAAGTTTATGCCGATGGGGAAAGTCCCAATCTTAGTTTCTCTTTGAGAAACGGCCAGCGTACATACCCGCCTTCTGGCATCGACATCGACGCGTTTAATCAGGGCTTCAAGGCAATGGATGAAGTTGTTTCGATCACGTGGCGTTTGAAAACCTACTAGATCATAGTCCAAGAAGGCCCCAAGTATTTGTGAGCGCCACGGCAGCTTCATATAAATATCAAGAGGGGGGAAGGGAGTATGGAGGAAGAAAGCGACCTTATTCTCCACACCCATGCCGCGCAACTCCCTTGCTACCAGCATTAGGTGGTAATCATGCACCCAGATGTAGTCGTCGGCGCCAGTGTTCTCGGCTACCACTTGCGCGAATTTACGATTGACTGCCTGGTACATGCTCCAATAGGAGGGATCGAAGTTACAGCGTGACTGAAGATCATGGAAAAGTGGCCATAAGATCTCATTTGAGAATCCGAAATAGTATTGATTGATCTCTTCCGCGGTTAACACAACTGGCTTCAGCTCGTACCCCGCATCTTTACTGCCCATAGCTAATAACTTATCGAAGTCAACGTCTTCCCAAGTTCCGGGCCAGCCAATCCACAGACCTCCTCTATCACGTAGAACCGGGGCTAGCGCAGTGACCAACCCGCCCTGACCAGGCTTGATGTGCCACCTTTCACCATCTCTTTTCACTATAACGATGGGTAGGCGGTTTGAGACAATTACAACCCGACCGATCGTACGGTCTTTGTTTTGGGATTTTGGATTTGACACAGTATCAATCTTTGTGCGAGTTCGCTGTATCATAAGAAGTCGCCTGTTACTATTGGCATTAAAATCCAATGCCGTCTAATTTTATGCAATTGTACATCTAGAAATCATCACAAGGAAGGTAAAAACCAAGAAATTATAACATTTTGTCTGTAGACATTTTAACATGATAAGCAGAAGGTATGGTGGATAGTCATTGCCCATCGTATATTCCTGTGAAAGTGCATGCCCCGACCACCAACTGCATCGGGGGTGCCCAGGCAAAGAACGCTAAATATAAAACCTCCTTGCTGAGAGCAGGAAGCGTTCCAAAACCGAGTCCTTTTCGAGCGGCATGCTGCTCCAAAACGACTCCCTTTTTCGGCCCGGGGTCTGACATTTTACCTGGACCGATTTTTGGGGGGCAGGTCACCATCAAACCCGCTAAGTCAGCCTCGCGTTACCCAGCAAACCCATAGCTTGCGATATTCTACAGCGATATATATACTGGCGCAAGAAGTCAATGGCGCAACGCCAGTAATTCAAGAAAGAGGGACTGATGGAAATCGACAAGGAACAGATCACTTTCAAGGTTACTCTGGATCTGGATAAGAAGTGGGCCAGCCACCTGACCAGAGACGAGTTGGCAGAATACATCAAGGAGAGGTTGAACAGCAGCCTGGGGTTCAGGGGGCGGGTCAAGAGGTTCAGGTTAGTCAGTGACAAAGCGAGAAGGGAGTATGCGGCGCGGGTCGCTTGACAGGGTTTCCGTCCTCTCCCGTAGTTAGGTTCGCCAAAGATGAACAGTCGGCAGAGTTCTGTCTGACCTATCTCGTCTGAGAAGCCTTCGCATCAAAACCTAGTCCTTTCCGAGCGCAGCAGAATCAGTCTCTTTTCTTATGGCTAGAACAGTATCCCCGTTTTGGAGCAGTAGGGGGCACCTCGGCCCACGACTGAACGATTGTCCATATAGTGTCTTGTTTTTCAGCCCCAGGGCTCTGAGTTCAGGGTCACTGGGACGTTTGCCCTAGGAGAAAAATAGTAAAAGATATAGTAAAAGATATAGTAAATAGATATAGTAATAGATATAGTAGTAGATATAGGTAGTAGATATAGTAGTAGCCATAGAAGACAAAAGCCTGCACTCCTGCAGGCCGCTACTATTATTTTAACCACAGCTCCCCGTTCAGAGTGCCAGACGAAACCAGACAAACTGAACGTCAGACAAGCCAGATAATCGACTGGCTCACATGATATAACAAACACCGGACAACCAGGAAGCGGCTGGGCAAAGGGTCACTGCACTGCTGAAGCTGAGATTTCACTATTGTCAAACTGTATAGCCGTCACAGAAGCTTGTTCTGTTCGCTAGGTAACAAGAGTCTAAATTGTTCAGTCTAAGTATGCGCTGGTTTCGACCAAAGGCTCTCCACGGGGACATATAACCCCAATCGTGAAAGCAACCGAGGGACTGTGCTCTCCCTTTTAGTCATGACTGCATTCTAAATAGAGAAATGCAAGTGTCGTGAGGGCCTGAGCACGCAGCAGGGAAGCCAAGAGGAATTCCTCACGGTCTCGGCCATCCCTCGCTGTTCTTTTCATTCTGCTAACAATGTTCTGGTATCGCTCCCCCAACGACTTGACAAAGGGCTCATTTTGATGTAGGATTGATGCATCAAAGATGCAGACAACCGAAATGTCAGAGCCGAGACAGCGGAATATACCACTAGACATCAACGAGAGGCGTGAACTGGACCGCCGTAAGCAGGACTACGAAAGTCGGACAGGGGATACTGGGGATTGGGGGAAGTTTCTCGGCATTGCCACATTGGCTGGCCTAGCCGCTCTGGGTATTTACGCCACAGCTCAGGCCACCAAGCGGGCGCCTACAGTGTGGCAGGTGAACTGCCCTCGCTGTTCAGCAGTGTTCCCCATTCAGGTTCCGAACCCACCACGGTGGAGGGTGACTCAGGTTGAGTGCCCGAACTGCACCACCGAGCTGGTGATCGACCTCGCCAGACCAGCGTCAACCCTGGGGAACGGACAGCAGTCCAACGGCGCAGGTATGGGAGATGTCATCTACACTGCCTACTGCCACTACTGCCAACAGCCCGTTGAGTTACTCCATTCCAGCTCTAGGGTGAGTCCCGATGGGGCCGAGTATCTGAGGTGTCCGACTTGTGGGAACGTGGCAATGTATGCGTTGCTGGGGGTAGAATAGAGTAGCACATACAAAACGAGGCGGTGACTGGTTGATGCACTCACCGCCTTGGGCGACGAAACAGGCGAGCCTGCCTCTTTCGTATGCCCATTGAACATTTTAGCAGATTGTGTAGGCCGATGCAAGATTAGACTTGAGTATGAGCGGTCAGCTGATGCCGAAAGTCTCAGCTTGTGCTGAGCGGGTTTGGGTTTGGCAAGGCATGAGGGCGATAGCCCACTACGCAGAAAGCATAGGAAAGTAAGTTACAAATAGACAGTGAGGTGCCTGGAGTTGACAATGCTAAAGCGCGCATTTTGGGTCAGGAGCCAATTGTGGACTAGGTTGGTCGCTTATGCCGAGGCTCTATGGCCAGGGGAGGGGCTGAAAGGTGTGCCTCACTTAGTGCGCGAGGCTCTGAGGAGGTACGTTGAACGGAGTAATGGTCCGGATAGTGATAGGAATTGAAGAGCGGTTGGATAGCGACCTCGTAGCCCGTGCAGCAGTAAACCGGGGCGATGCCGGCCAAGCCACGATCGACGAGATAATGAACGCGGCGTTGACTCAGTTTCTACAAGAGGCTCCCATTCTTCAAGGCTGCGGATCTCCGGGAGCGGAAGACTGGGAGCTTGAGACGCCAACTGGCCGCTTTCGCATTCGCAGCGGCAGAGTCGAAGCGTTGCCCAGCAGGTTGCCCATGGGTCGCATTGCAGAAACGCTGGCGGCAATGTATCATCTGGAGGATGCCAATGACTCAGGAAATCATTATTCACGGAGGTGAACGGTGGTAACAATTGAGGAAATCATACACGCGAGGAGGAATGGCAGACAGAAGCCCGACGGGGAGCAGCTTCGTCGCCTTCCGGATCGGCTGGCTGAGATTCATGGCAGGCTTTCGGGGTTCACCCAAGTACAGAATAGCCACGAGTCAGTAAAGGAGATCGCTTCCCTCGTGGCCTTGGCCAAGCACGACGGCTACAACACTGCTCTTGACCCTTCGACGGTGGAGCGCTGGCTGGCCGACATTCAAGCGGGAGCAGCCCGCCCTGGCGTGTTGGAGGACGGCGAAGTCATCGTCAATTGTTTGGGCTTGGGCATATCGGGGAGCCTGCCTGAGGACAAGCGCCCTGACCTGACCCGGACGATAGAGCTGCTGAAACAGGGAGGCCTGGGGGCAATATATGTGACCGAGGGGGCGAACCGGCTATCCCGCGACCCGGATAGGGTAGTGTCGTACACCCTCTTGAAGCTGATGAAAGGTACGAATTGCAAGCTGCGGACACCTGAAGACGTCCTTAGCCCGTGCATTGAGCGGGACTGGGATATCATCCACGAAGAGTTAGAAGAGGGGGCTGAGGAACTCAAGCGCATGCATATCCGCTTACACCGCCGCAAGAAGCGCAAGGCGGAGAGAGGGGCATACGTAGGCGAGCCTATCCCAGCAGGGTTCATCCTACCGATTATCGGGCAAAAGCCCAGTGGGGAATATGAGCTCGGGAAGTTAGAGCCTTATCTTCCTCATGCCCGCGTGGTGATTCAAGTTCTAAGAGAGCTTGTCCGTCAACGAAGCCTTCTCAAGACCGCCCAGGCTGTCAAAGACCTCATCTTCCCATTCTTCCCAAAAGAATTGGCCTACATGGAGAGCAGGTCGGCTTTGAGGCGCTGCCTAAAGACGCCGAGCGGTTACCGCATTACCCCTGAGCTTGTGAAAGGTCTAGCCACCAACCCGAAGCTAATCGGAGTCTGGCAGTGGGGTGATGGCAAGCCCATGTCTAGTAATCATGAAGCCATCGTGCCGGATGACCTCTTCGTAGAGGCATATGAAGTTGCGACTTGCCCCAGTAAATCCAAAGGGCGGGCCGTCGACTTCGAGCCACTAGAGTGGGCTGGATTACTATGGTGCATGAATGACCCACAGCTGAGGCTAATACACAGCCACAACTCTGACTGGCATTATGTCTGCGACCATGACTACCAAGATGGGCAAGGACCCATCTGCCTTGACATCACCGCTCGGTTTGTCGACGAACCATTAACTGGCGAGGTGCTACACCAGCTTGACTTTAGCCCCTACGCCGAGGAGGTGCTGGCAAAGCTGGAAGAGGAGGCGGCCCAAGGGAAGCTAGAGGAGGTCCGGCGCAAACAAGAAGAGGCTGCCCTAGAGCAGTCGATCAAAAAATGGCAAGCTTTGCTTCCCTGCTGCGTAGACCCTGAAACGGGTCAAGTAGACCGAGACAAGGAAGAATACTACTGGAGGCAGATTAGGGAGGCCCAAGCACAGCTTGAGGCAGTGAGGGCGAAACCTGCGCCAAAGAAAACCGTGGTAGCCGCCGATGTCGGGAAAGTTCGGGACTTTCTGGCACGGCTACCGCACAACTGGCAAGGTTATCCTCGCGGTTTACGAAACCGATTACTGAAACTGCTCATCGAGAGAGTAGAGTTACGCCATGACCGCAAGCGCATCGAGGCCAACATGATCTGGAGATCTGGCTTCGAGCAACAAATCACAATCTACCGCCCAAAGGCGAGAAGCGGCCGTGGCAGCCGGTGGAGCGAGGATGAGGAGAGGCTACTCAGGATGTTGTGGCCCTCCTCTTCCCCGGATGTTCTGCTGGCGGCCTTCGCCAACCGCAGCTGGAACGCCATAGCGGGGAGAGCCTTCAGGCTATGTCTTAAAAGAGAGCGGCAATATCATCCACCTAATGGGTGGCGACCTTGGACAGGCTGTGAGGACGAGAAGCTCAAGTCCCTTTATGAGGCGGGAACCCCTTTACTTGAAATTGCCTCTGAACTACACAGGAGTTCCAATGCAGTCGAAACCAGGGCTTCAACTAGGCAGCTAGTCCGGCCAGCATGGGCCAGGTGGAAAAAAGATCAGGTCACTTGGGAAGTCCAAGGCTTAAAGGTCTTGCAGGGACAATCTTTGGGAAGATGACGAAGGGAATGAAGCCGTAGGGATTGGCCTTTCGTTCGAACAGCAGGTCGTCGATCCAGAGTTCAAACCTCCTGTCCGTCCACACCTCGACAATGGTTGATTGGGGTTTGCTAGCGGTAGGGGCGACCCGTCGGGTCGTCCCTACGTTATAGAGGATGCGGACCTCATCGGCTGAGAGCTGGTAACGGCTGGCAACTCGCCATACCCGGGTGACGTCGTCGCCCAGCCACCAGACGAATATCCCCTGCACATCGGGCGCCGATACCCGAACCCGCTTCTCCCGGGAATCCCAGGTTATCTTGAAGCACCCGTCGCCCAGGATTGCAGCGTCGATCTCGGTATCGAAGTCAAGCTGGTCCAGGTTGTTTGTTTCATATACCTTGTATATAGCCTCCTCGGCTCTACGTGCCTTCTCCTTGTCCTCGGCGGAGACTGGGTCGATGGCGAAGTTGAGTCCGCTCATCAGGTAGCTCGTCACCTTGTCAACAAAGACCCTGGCGTAGTTGAAGGTAAGCCGACGCTCCCGGGTCCGGGGATGACCGGTCCACTGTGCCCCGTTGTAGAAATCGAGATTCTCGCGGTAGGCCCTGAGCCGGTCGAGGTCCATGCGGCTTATCTTCTGGGGCAGGGTGGGATTGGTGGTCGCAGTCTCCTGGGTAAAGCGTGGCTTTGCTGCTGAAATGTTATTCACTGGATGCCCTCCTGATGATTCGTTGCACGGTGCGTTTGCTCACACCAAAGCTTTTCGCCAGCCCGGCAACGTTTTTGCCAGCCAGCGTTCTTTGCCTTAGCAGCTCCTTATCTCGCAATCTCGTGGCTGCCCGTGTTCCTCCTGCCTGCTCGTCGTAGCGGCAGCGGGGCAGAGGGCACTCGAGGCAGGATGGGAAAAGGGCGCAGCCTTTGTCGCAGTAGTCGAAATAGTCGGGCAGCCGATCGGCGATTCGCTCCACATCGCCTCGATCCCCTCGCTTTTCCGTCTTACTCTCGGAATGAGAGGCTTCATTACTCACGGTTAACCTTCTCCTAAAATCCCCCTCGGGTCCCCCCTTTATCAAAGGGGGATATAGGGGGATTCATAGCTCAGGCGTCCGCGGGCCGATCTGGGTGTGTACCGTGCTGCCTCAACCAGCAGGGCGAGACTAGTCAGGAAGTCATCGTGGCCAGCGGCTGGGTCGACATAGAAGTTCATCGTCTGATTGGGCCTGAAGTTGCTCCTGGCCTTCGCCATCTGGAACCAGAACTCGCCGCACTCCTCCGACCCGTCATGGGCGTACATCTTGACCCGCCCTGAGTTTATCGCTGCCAGCAGGTCGAAGCCCAGTTTGGATTTGGACGCCTGGGTGAAGGTAAAGGGGTTTACCACCGACTTACCCAGGGCATTGGAGAGAAAGCTGGCAACGCCGGCGCCCACCCCGGTGGCGTCCACCACTGCTCTCTTCACACGCCACACGTTCTTGAGTAGGTCTACGAGCTGGGGATAGAGGGTGGGGTGGGGCTTGCCCGTCCACCAGTAGTGCTCCACGATTCTTATTTTGGGCCATGTAGCGTCGCCACTCTGTGGCGACGCAGGAAAGTCAAGCTCCCCGATGGTGACCACCGTGGAGTCCTTTCTGGGCTTCAGGGCGCGCAGCGCTGCGTCCTCCCCCTCCTCCGCCTCCCCGGCCAGGTCTATCCCGGCGACATAGACTCCTGCCCTGTCGGGATGACGGCGTCGGCTGTGCCTCCCCTGTAGCTGAGCCATCTGACCTGGGTTCAAGAACCCGCCGCCGCCATGTATCGGCTTGAGACAGTACTGGGTCTGAAACAGGGGATGGCTTTCCCCCAGCCGCTCCTTTTCGCCCTCGACGTAGCGAAGGTAGTCCCGGTTGTACCTGGCCACCTCCTCCCAGTCGTAGCGGAAATGCCGTTTGATCCCGTCCTTCCTCTCCAGTTCGAGATTGAGCTGCTTCACCTCCTCGAGGAGCGTAGAATCATCCCAGGTAGTGCCGTAGTGAACCGTGGTCACATTTGTCGCTGCCCCCATGGGCCTGAATTCCTTAGCGTACTTCTCCTTGGACACATCCTGCGACTCGTCCACTTCCAGGAGTATGTGCGCTGTATTCCCCACCACATTCGCCGATTCGTCGGCGGAGAGGAAAATCTGCCTGGCGTTCCCCAGCCTGATGATATAGTTCATCTCCGTTCTCCAGACGCCTGCATAGCCCCACTGGTTGAGCCTCTCTTTGAGGCGCATCATAGAGATGACTGTCTGCGGCTTGAAGGTTGGGGAGCACTTTATCGCGTTGCCTCCCCGGTCGATAAACAGGGTGAGCAGCAGCACTTCGAGTTGAGCTGAAAGCTCGTTCTTGCCCCCCTGCCGCGCGATCTCCACCGAAAAGGTCAACCCCTTTCGGTCGAGTATGCTATCGGCAACGGCTTTCGCCACTTCCAATTGATATGGCCTCAAAGCTATCATAGTTCAAATTGCAAATCGAAAATTGCAGATTGCAAATTTTAGATTTTGCACTTTGCAATTTGAAATTCCGCTCTCTATGGCAGGTACTTGATACCGAGGGGTATCGCCAGGCCCCGCAGGACATTGCCTATGGCATTGCTCAGGGCCTTCTTCTGATCGGCGCTGATCCTATAGCGGGTCATCACCAGGCGGGCCAGGGCGTTGGTTGCCGCCATGATCAGCCTCACGTTCTCCGGGTCGTTTTCCAGGAGAGACTTGATCTTTACCCTGAGCAGGGCGATCTCATCGTCAATGCCCTTGACGCCCAGTGCCAGCTCGAAATCCAGCTGCTCGGCCTCGTCCAGAGCCCTGGAGTATAAGCCGCGTTTAGCGCTGTTTTGCTTGGCCTTGGGGGCGCCTTTTCCCTTTCTTGCCACCGGGCTTGCCATAGTCCTTCTGCCTCGCTGTAATCGCCCCCAGAATCAGGGCATGGGCTGCCAGCTCCCACTTCTGGGTTTCAATGGCCAGTCTCAAAAGCCGCATGGGTCCCTCCCGGTATCCAGAGACCTTTCAGGATATAGCATATTAGTACATATGTTCTACTATTGTCAAGGGGGTTTTGTCGTCTTTTCCTGAGGGGTGGCCTGACTAGCTTGTACCGGCAGTCTCAAAGCCATGGCCGGCGAGCGTGTACAGTGCAGGCTAATGGGGACCGCGCCCCGAAATGTTATAGCTTTTTGATATTTTTCTTCTCGGTTTTATGACTCTTTTATGTCGAATAGTCACCATGATGAGTGTATGCCCGTTTGTGTTGTTTGGCGAAAGGTGTGGAGCTTTAGTGGAAAAAATGGAGGATAAGTGAAGATAGTTTATGGTACAGCATGTTGACAAATGGGTTAGCGGACAAATACTATAGTCATCAAAAGAGGAAAGTACGAAAGTACCAGATGAGTTGAAACCCGTCAACAAGGATGCACTTGCAGCGGGGCGTCGAGCTGCTACCTGTAGGTGGTGACTTGGCCAGTGGGGAGCCAATAGTGAAACCGGCCCATCACGGGCGGGTTTTGTCTCTGTCAAAACGAGTTAATACTACTGGAAGTGGAATTGAATACTCTACTTCCGCTATTGTCGACAGTGACGCATGATAAGGTAATAGCTAATAAAGAGGGATAAAAGGAAAGGATAGACAAAAATGAAGAAAGTATTGTTACCTCTAATGACTCTACTTCTGGTGCTAGGCATGTTGGTCCCGGTGCCAGCAATGGCCAAGACTAACTGGGACTTTGAGGGATGGCGTGTCGATGCTGGAAAGTGGATGGATGGTAAGCTGTTTACCTGGTACGAGGGTGACTGGGTGCCGTTCCGGCTATGCGTACGCGGTTATGACGGAAATGTTCTAGATATCGGCATCCAGCATGATTACATGGACGCCAGGGACGACTTCGGCGTTGATGGGGCTGGTAATTTCTTCATTGGACCGAAGACCCCTCGCGGGACACTACCTGGAAGCATCACTCGTATTCATGAGCCAGGCGACGGCGTATTCCACGTGGAGGAGCCAGAATTTATTCCAGTCTCGAATGGTGAGATGATTGAGTACCACTTCATCATAGACGATCCTTACACGTTGAGCTCACTAAGTAAAGGTAATTTTGCTTTCTACTGGGAGGCACACCTGGCCCGGACTGGATCTTCCGCTGAGCATGATGGTACGACTATAATCGACTATGGGTCTAGCTACTGGAACGGCGCCTCTCTCCATGGTCATACCAGCGCTACCGGACAGCAGGACGTTCCGATCCAAACGCCGCCGCAGGTCACGCTCAACCCAGATATCCAGGTAATCAAGACAGCCGACCCTACCACCATCCACAGTGGTGATTCAGTCACCTACACCTACACGGTGAAGAATACCGGTGACTGTGATCTGGATAACATAGTGGTCACTGATGACCAGGATCTGGTTCCGCTCTATGTGAGTGGTGATGATAGTGATGGCTTACTGAATCATGATGAGACATGGGTATACGAGGCGACAGCCACCCCGACAGCCGATGTCACCAACTGGGGTCAAGCGTGTGGTGAGGATGAGCTGGATCTCAAGGTCTGTGACGGGGACGATGCAACGGTAGACGTACTCGGCCCCAACATCGAGGTAATCAAGACAGCCGACCCTACCACCATCCACAGTGGTGATTCAGTCACCTACACCTACACGGTGAAGAATACCGGTGACTGTGATCTGGATAACATAGTGGTCACTGATGACCAGGGTCTAGATCCGCTCTATGTGAGTGGTGATGATAGTGATGGCTTACTGAATTTTGATGAGACATGGGTATACGAGGCAACAGCCACCCCGACAGCCGATGTCACCAACTGGGGCGAAGCGTGTGGTAAGGATGAGCTCGGGCTCGAGGTCTGTGACCGCGACGATGCAACGGTAGACGTCCTCAACCCAGATATCCAGGTAATCAAGACTGCCCATCCTACTATCATCTGCTACAGCGGCGGTCTGGTCACCTACACCTACGAAGTGACCAACACCGGTGACTGCGACCTCTTTAACGTCTCGCTGGTGGATGATAACGGCACACCAGGTGATGATGTGCCAATTACCCTGGTCGATCTTACCAATCTGGACAGCGATCTCCAAGCTGACGACCTGGCTCAGGGCGCATCAGCTACCGGCACTTATACCCGTGCAATTTACAGCGATACCCACAACATCGCTACCGCCAAAGGCTACGATGAACTCGGTTCGGAGGTCACCGGCCAAGATGATGCTTATGTAGACGTCCTCTGCTCTTGGTGTATACCATGGTGTATACCGTGCGGTACACCATGCGGTAGCGATGGTGTATACCATCCGGATTTCTCCGCATTCATCGCCAGGTGGCTGACAACAATGTAGAGGCGACTGACTATGTGAAGGTCGTTAAGCTCTTTTTCAGTGGGTCAGCGACTTCGCTAATGAGATAGCTTAGGTGGACGACATCACTATTGACGCCAGTCCCCAGTTAGCGGCTGCTCCAAAAAGAAGCCCTTTTGGAGCAGCCGCTGTTCCTATGTGCCTACTTGGCTTGCCTTCAGCTGAATATCTGGTAATCTAACTGGAAAAGTGTAGGGCATGTTGCGGCTACGCCATCCTGATTGCCACCCACCCCCAACTGAACCGGTGTGTGTCCTAGAAGAGGAACGCTGGCTCGCCCCTGTCTTGGGGGCTTTGACCAAGAGGGATATGGAGGGCAAGCTCACTGAACTTGTCATTCGGCCGACTTCCTGGTAACCTTATCCATGAACTCAGCCCATTCTATGCCCGACCGTAACAGGCAGGCCAAAGCACGTGATGTGGTGCCTAGCCTCCTATCTGTTGGTGCAGTAACCCATTCATCAAGGCTAGTTCACACAAGACTTGAATTTGAGCCGACATGAAGCGATCGAGACTCTCTGGAAGAGCGATGTGGGAGCTATTCAGGAATCGCTATCTTAGCTTCGCTTTTCGTGTTGCTTTAGGGAGCATTCTTGTAGCATCGGGTGCCGGGAAATTGCCCATGGGGAGCGAATTTGTCGATACAGTTGCAGAGTATGGTATGCTGCCGCACGACTTGGGTGAATTCTACGGGGTGTCACTTCCATGGGTAGAGATTGTCATCGGGTCTCTATTGATCGTGGGACTTACCTCAAGATTTGCCTCCGGCATAGCTATCGTAACGATTCTGAGTTTTGTTATAGCCAATTCTGTAATGCTATATCGGGGATTAAACGTGGAGTGCGACTGCTTCGGCCCTGCTTCTGTACTTCAAACACGTGATGCGCTGCTAGTTGACTTTGCCATGTTGATCATGGCTTTTCAGGTATTCGTTCATAAAGACGATTTCTTGAGCCTGGACTCAATAGTGCTCCGTAGAGGATCATTAGAACCCCCGGCTGACTAGACAACAGAACTGTGCCGATCGTCTCTATTCACTCCATGGCGTCTCAAGTATCGTTCCTTTTTAGATTTTGCCTTTAGTTAGCCTCCTAGCTTCCCATGAAAAAGGTCCGCGCGTAATCACGCATGGAGCTTAGCTTTAACAAATTGATCAGATTATTTCTCTAAACGCTCCTTTTTAAGAAGGGGAGGCTTTCTTGGTCAGCGGCTCCAACAGGCGCTCCAGCAAGCGTTCCTCTTTTGGGACACCTCACCGGACTTGTCGGCGGTGAGTGCCAGCCAGAATCAGGATGGCGTAGCCGCAACATGCCCTACACTTTTCCAGTTAGATTGCTGGATATCGAGTTGAGGACAAGGGCGATCGGTGTATAGGTTGTAGCGTGATGCTCCAAAAGGGCTTCTTTTTATGATCAATGTAATATAGCGATGCCATTTGATAACCATAATTACTTAATGTAGGCACACACCTTGTGACTTAGTCAGGGATTATTGTATTTACTGCTGGCTCTTCAAGGGATGCCCCGACCCCCATCGGGGTCGAGTGTGATAATTCTTGTTGACACCTTACCCGTCAACGCTCCAACTCCCGACGACGCAAACGACAAGCTGCCTCACTTTGTGTGGCCTGAGATCTTGGAACGCCATAGGACACAGAGGCTACGCCAAATGGGCAAGGGACTGCAGCGTGCGGTGATTATGCTGGGTCTGGGCGATGATCTACTCTCGTCCCGAGCATCAGCGTAGGTGTTCTGTCTGCTTGCAGGTGGTCCAGTGTTGTCTTCTGATTCAACATCCTCAGCGCTTCAGCAGCAGCCAAGCCCACGAGTATGTGCTTGTCCTCAGAGGCTACCGTCAGCGGCCCAGTAGCTCGTTCGTCGCCGATTTTACCCAGTGCCTCGGCAGCAGCAGCGCGCACTAGGGCTCGTTCATCACTAAGCGCTGAGACAAGTGGCTCCACTGCGTCAGGGCTGCCTATGCTGCCCAATGCCTCGGCAGCACCTTGGCGCATAAACCAGTTTTCATCACGGAGCGCTGTGACAAGTGGCTTTGCCGCCTGCGTGCCGATTGTGCCGAGTGCTGCGCCGGCCGCTTTGCGTACTAACCGATGCTCATCCGTAAGACTCGTCAGTAACGGCTCAACTGCCTCTGCAGTGTCAATATTACCCAAAGCCCTAGCAGCAGCCGCCCGTATGTATTCATACTCGTCCTTAAGTGCCGAAATGAGTGGCTCCGTGGCTCTTGTGTCAGCAATTTCGCCCAGTGCCTCGGCAGCTGCCTCACGCACGAAGGTGTACTTGTCCGCGTGTGTGTCCTTCAGAGCAACAATGAGAGGCTCCACACAGGGCGCACCAATTTCAATGCACCTTCCCCAGTGGCGTTTCGCCACTTGATATCGCGCTCCACCCTCACTACTATCCGGCTGCCAGCCGAGATTATCCAGCGCCTCAGCAGCAGTTGCGCGCACCAGCCAGTGCTCATCACTAAGCGCAGCTATAAGAGGAGCCACTGCCCGCATATCGCCTACCTTTCCCAGTGATCGAGCTGCAGTTTGGCGCGTAACCCAGTACTCATCACCGAGAGCTGGGACAAGATGTTCCATCGCTCGCGCGTCGCCGATGTCGCCCAGCGCTTTGACAGCTGCTAGGATGACACGCCGTTTTTTCTTGTACCTAAGCGCTTTGGCCAAACCGCCAACATTGCGTTTGGCCCTAAGCTTCTCGACATTGGGTTCCGCGAAAGCCAGCATCTTCAATCTCCCACAACGAATTGGGATGAGGACAACCACCTTTCTCGAGATGCTTACACTCTATCGGCAGCTGCCTCTTGAGAATCCTTTTCCTCCTAATACCAGCGTTGGGATACGGAGCTCCATCTTGAGGCTTGGCAAATACTACAATGGGTCGTGTCCAACTACATCTGGTTGGCCAACCTGCGATGTGGACTGCCGGACTGGGTGCCACAGTGCATCGATATTGTACAATTTCTTAAGTCCCTTACATCCCACGGACTGTATGGACTGCAATCTTTGTAACACTTCTTTACTGATTTGTCAAGCGATTTGGCAATCCGGTACTACTCCGTTATGGTTGGTAGCGTTTTTTGAAATACCTTCCCCACTTGGAGATGAGGAAAGACCGAAAGACATAAAAGGGGACAGAATATGGGAATGTTTCAAGTTCGGCAGAATACAACACTGTACAAGTTTTGCGCTCTTTCAGATGTGGCTCAGTTTTGTGTCAAACTTAGGGAAGTCCACCAGATACAACCACTCCCTGATAACCAAGCGCAACTACTAGCGGAACTAGAACGTAATTTACTCTTTCTTGCACTCAAAGCAACGGAGGAATTGGTCGATGCTAAAAACTGAGTAAAGCTAAAATCGCTTCCTTTAGGAAGCACTACTGGCTGCAATGATTCCTTGTATTGCTGCGCCAGTTCAGGGATGAGTACCTGCTGACGAACCCGGTCGGGTCGAGCCTAATCTCCCTTTACTACAAGCTCAGCCCACCGATGGCTGAGTTCATCGATGACCATCCAGCCCTGAAGCCAATAGCGAGGGCTGGGCTGGTGCCTGTTCTAGCCATGGCCAAAGTTGCCGTCAACACGACCTCGGCTCAGAAGACAGCAATAGTGGGCTCGTTGGTGCTTGTCTCCGTTGCCCTCGCTGTGTGGCTAAGTAGGCGGCGAGGCAAAGGCGTTATATCTTAGCTATAACGGCTCGGCTCTCATGCACCAACCACCCAATCAATCGGCGCAGAGCTTTGGCCTCCGCAGAATAATACCCGTGCTTCCAGTTGGCCTTCCTCGATCGTTCCAGACCTTCAGGCGTTCAACGACATATCGCGAATGGGAATGGGCAGCTATCTCGAACGGAATTGCAATTGTGCTAGTCTGTCTACCCCACTCTCTCAGGAGCGCTCAAGCAGGGTCCGCCTTTTTTTCCTCTAGGATATATGGTATAGTGTACCTGCACGGACATATGAATTTCTTGGGGGTACAGCACGGCAGGGGTGGATTTCATGCTGCAGTGTCAGGCCGAGGATAGAGGCTGTGTATCAGAAATACAAGGACAGAGAAGTGGTAATGATCGGTGTGGACCTTCTCGAGCCGGAGGACAAGGTCCGCCAGTTTGTTCAGAGTGCCGGTTACAGTTGGACCTTCGTCATCGACACCTCAGGTGTGGTGACCAGGAGCTACCGGATCACCGTGATCCCGACAAGCTTCTTTGTGGACATGGATGGGGTAATCCGAGCGGTCCATGTCGGCGGGGCGAGTAGGACGGCCATCGAGGACAACCTGCTTGGGATCATGAGATGAATTATGAGAGCCGCCGCAGATTGCAGTTCCTTGGGCACTAGTGGAGAGGGTGGCGATTGCTGTCCTCAGCGTCGCTGATGCTGGCTCTGATTGTTCAATGTGGGCAACAATGCGACGCCTAGTGGGACCAAGTTCGACGCTTTGCCTTAGTGACCTTTTCGGTGAAGCTAATGCCTTGAGAATAGGCTTCGCCTGAGTTCGGACTAAATCTTCGTAAGGAGGATAGGCCATGAGAATCTTCATTGTAATTGCGCTGACAGTTCTCCTGGTGGGATGTTCTGGCGTCCAGCCCGAGGCATCGTCCACCCCGACGCCAACGCCAGCACCAACCCCAACTGAGCAATGGCCAACAGCGACGTTCACTGGAGGGCCAAGGATCTACTTTCAAGTCGATTCAGTAGATATGGGGAGAGTGCGGAGCGACGCTCTGGAGGATTACGAATTCCACTTCAAGAACATAGGCGATCAACCGTTAGAAATAGTAGACACTTCGACTGATGCCTTAGAAGGTTGTTGACCACCGGAGCCTGTCGTAGGTTCTACGACATTGGAACCAGGCGAGGAAAGCATTCTAACAATCCCAATCTCACAACATGACCATCCACCCGGGCCCCATCTGTTCGAGATCATCGTGATATCAAACGATCCCGTCGAGCCAGAGAAGAAGATACATCTTGCGTTTGAGCCAGTTTCTGCCGATCTCCCCGCTATGAACATTGAGAGTGAGCTGATATGTCACTGCGGCTGCGAAAGGGTGTTGGATTCCTGCTCCTGTGCAACTGCGGGCCAGATGAGGTACTCCATTCAGGCAATGGTTAAGGAAGGGCGAACACAGCAGGAGATATTGGACCACTTTGTTGCCCAGTATGGAGAAAAGGTCCTCGCTTCTCGATAGCCCGAAGTGTCATACTTTTATGCTGGAACAATTCGTGGCTTGAGAACCTCTTCTTTGGATCTCAGGCGCGATTTCGACACCCTGACTTGATTCTGTACTCTCTAGAAGGGAGTCCTTTTCGAGCGCAGCACCCTACAACTAGGGTGGAGTGGACAGGACAGCACAAACGTCATCCCCTTCGAGCTCTCCCAAGTGGAGGGACGTATGACGTGGCACCCATCAGAATAGTAATACCCAGGAGGGACGCCTGCCTACCCAGTGATGCTCGCAGACGCAACAATCTATAGAGCCTCTATACTAGAGGTGCCTGTAGGCGGCGCGGGAAAAGTGGAAAAGAAATATAGGCGCTGAACTCCGCTAACGGGTTATTCTTTTGACGGGCAAGGCATCTGGGGGCAGCCAGGCGGATTTGGAGAGGACACTAAAGGTGGAGGAATGGGGAAGCTGGCGATTGTGTTGGTCACCATATTCGTGATGGCGCTTGTCCTTGGGGCTGTTGGGTGTTGTTCCCTTATTGTCAACGTAGCCCCCTCCCCACACCGCACCCCCACAAGAGAAGACATGGCGTAGAATTCGACCTAGTGGGGAACATTACTTGGATGAACAGGTTGGGAGGTATAGTTAAGTAAAGTGATATTGACATAACTCTCGAAGCATGGCAACTTATGAAGTTGGGCACGGAGCGATTATGAGAAAAGTACGGTGGGAAGAGGGCGCAGACAAATTCCCTGTGACAGCCAAGCGCCGTTGATGAGCTATGGATACATACCAGAAGAGAGAAAAGGCGAAAATCCGAAGGGAAAGCATCGAAGCGATAGGAACCTTTCTCAGGGTAGGTGAAGCAAGCCGCATTCTGCACATACATGAGAATACGCTGAAACGGTGGGGCAAGTTGGGAAGAATAAAGGTATACCGCATAGGCCCCCGTAGGGACCGACGGTTTAAGGCAGAGGACATTGCTGTGTTTTTCACTCAACAGCGCAAGCGGTACCAAGCGAAGCGGACCGAGCCCCCGAAGAAGTTCCCAAAATGAGCGAAGCAGGCGTCTTGATTATTCGATGCAATCGTTAGCGTGCTCACCTTCCGTCACCAGAAAATCCGACGGCTCCGGCGAAACCGATGTAGCTAGTCCCTAGGTGAGGAGAATACAGCTTCAGCGAGTCCTCAAACCTCACCAACCTAGTGCATCTGTCCATAGCGTCACCCCCCCCACAACCACACACACCCCCCTCCGTTCGCAGAGAAATCTCTTAGATTGCGATTACATGGCTTCTGACAGCCACCTCTACCTCATCCCTAGGTTATCGAGCGGACTGAATCTCCGATGGGCATTCACAGCATCGTCAGCACTTAGACTCTGCAAATATCGCTGTGTCATTTGAAGAGTGCTATGCCCAAGAAGATACTGGAGGCTGAAGACATCACCCCTTGCAGGGCGCCAGCAATGGCAAACAGCAGGTGCAGGATGCACGGGGGGAAGAGCACAAGCCCCCGAACCCCTGAAGGTCTTGACCGGTCGAGGAAAGCCAACTGGAAGCATAGCTACGACTCTTGGGTCGCCCTTCGCCTCTTGCCAATCTTATTCCGCCGGCGCAAAGTAAGACTTGAGATAGAGGTTCTTATTTGGTTCCACAGGATCATTTGATTTCACGGTGATCTTGAACAGATGTGGGCCTGCCACACCCATAATTTGCACGGTAGGCGTTTTCACTCGCACAGTGCCTTCATCACCAGGTTGCAACGTCGTAGGACCTACAACGGGTTTGCCCGGTCAGCATCCTTCCAGGACCTGTATCGTCGCGTCCATAATGATGAGCGGTGCGTCGCCCTCATTTGTGAAGTGAAAAGTATACTCTAGCGAATCGCCTGGCTGCACTACGCCTACATCAACGAAATCCTCTTCGATGTAGATCTTGGGTTGGCCAGTTGAAGGCCCTTTATCCCCGCAGGCAAGCAAGCCAAGTGTTGCTAGCAGCAGCACGCTTAAGCTCAGTATTAGGATAATGCGCTTCATTTTCTCACTCCTTCGAGTAATTGGCTCTATAATATTGCCTGTCTCAACAATCTGGATTTTGTGATTTAGTGTAATTGCGGTTATGTACACTCCTCCTCTAAGGGAATTTCCCTGATCTCCATAAGCAAGCCTGGTCCAGAAAACACCGCCGTTTTGCCTTTCACAAGCCCACCTCTCTAACCGAGATTTACCATATCAACCGGAATTTCCCCTATCAACCATTGTGCCGAGCTTAACACTCGGCTCGCTAGCTGTCAATGCACTTTTGTTGCAAGGCTGTTCTCGATCATAGGAAACGCCTTTGGAATGGCGTTGTCAGCTTGGGGTAAACGATCTGAAGAAACGAGGAGCTATAGCTGGGTTTCAGCTTCGCAGAGAGTTTCGCACATCCCTAGAAATACAAGTGGCGTGTTATCCCGTGCCGCCTCAACGAGCAGGGCGCTCAAAGAGGCACTGGCTTCTTGTCTAGTAATTGCTCTTGGCCTAATCCTCGCCGTCCACTTCAGCTTGTTCTGGATGTACGTCAGGTTGTTCATTTACGAGAGTAACAATGTTATCCTAGCGGTAGAAACAGTGGTAAGCGTCACAATTCTTGGCTTCGGGATCGAACAGCTTCTCTCGTGTTAGGAGATCCCGTTACGGAGCCTGGCCATTTGCTGTAACGAGGGGAACATCTTTAGCGACATGGCTGGTGCTAAACATCAACGTATTATATATGCCGAAGAACGCTAGCCATGCCACGAAACCCTCCATTTGGAGGGTTTCGTTACTCTAGATGAAGCTATTGAATTAGGCCCAGCACTGCTACTTACGCTGCTTCCTCGCCGCGCTGCCGCCTCCGCAGTGCAAAGAACGCTGCTCCTCCAGCTAACCCCGCAGCGATTATTACCCCAACAATCCACCAGGCTAGTGCTGCTGGCGCGGTGACAGTTAGAGTGGCTGGACCGCTTGTTATCCCATCCAGGGTTGCAGCTATGGTAGTGGATCCCTCAGCTACCCCGGTAGCCAGGCCTGCATCGATGGTTGCCACCGATTCATCGCTGGCCCAGGATACCTGAGCAGTGATGTCAACGACACTGCCGTCGTCATACGTCCCCTCGGCCGCATACTGCTGGGTCTCGTCTACCGTAATTGAGGCGCTCTCCGGGGTTACCTCGATTGATACTAAAACAGGTGGGGGAGCAGCCACGTTTAATGTGGCTGGATCGCTTGTTATCCCATCCAGGGTTGCAGTTATGGCAGTGGATCCCTCAGCTAGCCCGGTAGCCAGGCCTGTATCGATGGTTGCCACCGATTCATCGCTGGCCCAGGATACCTGATCAGTGATGTCAACAACGCTGCCATCAGAATACGTACCCAAGGCTGCGTACTGCTGCGTTTCGCCTACCATTATCGTGGCATTCTCCGGCGTTACCTCAATTGACACCAGCACAGGAACAGCTTCCACCTCTAATGTGGCGGTATTGCTTGTCACTCCACCCAGGCTTGCGGTTATATCAGTAGTTCCAGCAGCTACCCCGGTAGCCAGGCCTGCATCGATGGTTGCCACCGATTCATCGCTGGCCCAGGATACCTGATCAGTGATGTCAACGACACTGCCATCGTCATACGTCCCCTCGGCAGTATACTGCTGGGTCCCTCCAACCATAATTGAGGCGCTCTCCGGCGTGACCTCGATTGATACCAACACAGGAGGAAGTGGAGCCAGCGGTGAGAAGTTAGCAGTAACGTTCTTATGGAAGTACATGGTGATGGTGGTGTCGTCGGCGTTAGGATCAGCCACTTCACCTGTCCAGTTGACAAACTCGTAGCCCTCGTCGGCCACTGCCAGCAGGTGAACCACCGAACCCATAACATACCCGAAGGCTCCCTCACCAGGATCAGTTACTTCGCCACCGGCACTGCTCTCTACGTGCAGAGTATAGGACATTACTATGGGCGCAGGTGGTGGTGTTGGCTCGGGTGTTGGCTCGGGTGTTGGCTCAGAGAAGTTGGCGGTGAAGGTCATGTCTCCTGTGACGTTGGTGAAGGTCAGCGTCTCGTTGGTGCTGTACTCAACAGCATCCTTGGTCCAGTTGACGAAGCTATAACCTGGGGCAGGAACAGCTGTCACGGTTGTGCAGTCACCGCCGTGGGCCACCATTTGAATGAGGGCGCCATCGATGCTGCCGTTGGGCCCCGCTACAAATGTCACCGTGTAGGTATCGCTAGCGAAATTCGCGGTGAAGGTCATGTCTCCTGTGACGTTGGTGAAGGTCAGCGTCTCGTTGGTGCTGTACTCAACAGCATCCTTGGTCCAGTTGACGAAGCTATAACCTGGGGCAGGAACAGCTGTCACGGCTGTGCAGTCACCGCCGTGGGCCACCGTTTGATTGAGGGCGCCATCGATGCTGCCGTTAGGCCCCGCTACAAATGTCACCGTGTAGGTGGGTCCAGGCGTCCACGCAATCTTCTGGCAGATGGCCTCCTTGAACTTGCCAGCGTCAACCCCGACTATGTACACCGAACCATTGTGAACAATGCGGTTCTGCAGCCAGACTACGTCTGCCCAACCATCCTTATCGTAAGGGATGTCCCCGATGCCTTCGGCGCTGATCTCGTCGATGCCAGCAGCTACTGCTGCATCGCGCGCCGCCTCGGCTGGGGCCTTATGGAGTGACCCAGGGTGGTCATATCCACCGTCGGTACTTATGTTAATGATCTGCCCTAGGTCGGGGTCGTAGTTAGGTGACCCCGTGATGTTGCCTACAGCCGCATTGATACCGAGATCTAGGGGTGTATTCCCATTCATCTTGACTATTCTGCTAACTGCGTCGGTGGCGTTCCCCACACTGTCATCCGTGTCCGTGATCAGCCGGGGTCCCCATTCCAACCGGGAAGAACTGCTGCCAAACTGGATTACCGTAAGCTCCACCGAGCCGTCACGAGGTATGCAACTCTCATTACCGAGGGCAGCAATCAGCCCATTGATCTGGGTATCCCACTCATCACTGTATATGCTTGCCGACCCATCTAGCAGAATTGCTAGCTGTATTGTGGGCGAAGGCGGGTCGTCTGCGGTAGCCGCCCCCCCTCCTGACAGCATCAGGCTCAGCGCGAGAATCAACGCTATTATTGACAACAATACTTTCTTCATTTCACTTCCCCCTGTTCTTTAGGGCTGCCCCACACGTCCGTGCGACGTGGCACTTATTGGCAGCCGCTATATTGGTTTGTACTCCGTCGATTATATTAGTCTCTTTTGTTATTAAAACCGACCTTCTAAGGTCGGCTTCGCTCTTGAGTATAATTCGCCGAAGGGCAAATGTCAACTATCTGAACCTGTCGTTTCCCCTCGATCTAGTACTTTTGTCATATTACTACCTACTAGTCAAATCAAGCCATTTGGGTGATTGCACGGGAGGTGACTTCACCCACCAATTCCTCCCCTTGAGCTTCTTCTACCAACCCTCAAAGAAGGAGTCAAGCTTCCCTCTGTTCGAGAAGCCAGCGATATCCTTTTACTGAAACGATTCCCCCTACTCAATTTACAAGACTAACAAGGTTGTCGTAGAGGTGGAAAGAGTCATGGAGGAGCCGCGGCCATTTGCCGTGGCAATGGAACATCTGCTTACGCTGCTTCGCCGCCGCGCTTCGGTCTGCGCAGTGCAAAGAACACTATGGCTGCAGCTAATAACACCGCGGCGCCGATTATCCCCCCTGCCAGCGGCCAGGGTACTCCTTCTGACGAGGTGGACGTGGTGACGGTTAGAGTGGCCGGACCGCTTGTTATCCCATCTAAGGTTGCAGCTATCTCAGTGGACCCTAGAGCTATCCCTGTGGCCAGTCCTGTATCATCGATGGTTGCTGTTGCGGTATTAGAGCTAGCCCAGGTGGCTGTAGTAGTGATATTGGGGGTGCTGCCATCGTCATATGTTCCTTCTGCCCTAAACTGTCGGGTCTGGCCAACTGCAATCGAGGCGCTCTGCGGGGTTACCTCAATTGATACCAGGAGGCCTGTGGGATGTGGTGTAGGGCTGGGAGTCGCCGTTGGTGTCGCCGTTGGTGTCGCCGTCGGGGTGAGTGTAGGGCTTGGACTCGGCGTGGGGGTAGCAATTGGGGTACCGGTAGGGGTAGGGGTTGGGGTTGGGGTTGGACCCGTCACCGTGATGTAGTTTGCCCTGTCTATAGTTTTAGACCCCGTGGGGCCGGTTACAGTCAGCGATACGGTGTACTCGCCCGGGCTGGTGTAGATATGGGACGGGTTTGTTGCCGTTGAAGTTCCCCCATCCCCAAATTCCCAATGCCGACTATCAATTTGTCCCGTTGACAGATCCGTGAACTGGACATATAGCGGGGCTACTCCGCTCCTGGGGCTGGCGCTGAAAGCCGCAGACAGGGGGCCATACGAGTGGATGTAGTCTGTCTTGGTCGCGGTGGTAGTTCCGCTGGGGCCGGTTACGGTCAATTTGACAGTGTAGATGCCGGCACTATAGGTATGGGAGGGATTCTGGAGTGTGCTCGTTTCTCCATCACCAAAGTCCCATGACCAGGATGTGATGTCGATGCCTGCTGACTGATCCGTGAACTGGACGGTCAGCGAGGCGTCTCCGCTGGTGGGATTCGCGCCGAAGCTCGCCACCGGAGCCGCGATGGTAACCGCCAGGTTGACCTCGTCGAAAGCCATGCTCTCGAATAATATCGGCCCTGGGGGATCGGTTGCGGCGACTACCCCGAGGACTTTAAATGTGATCTCATCGCCGTTCACCCCGCCGTCCTTTTGCCCTGTATTGGGGTCATCCGCGGGCACCATGAACTCCTCAACGTACCCATACCTTCCTGCCGACGTCGTGGCGCTCTCATACTCCGCTCCTTCGATCTCTGCGGTGACCTCCAGGCCATCGGGAGCGGGACTGCCGTTGATGGTCACTGTACCATAAAACGCGTGGGGTATCGGCGGTGGTTGTTGAGCCAGCGCCGCCATCGGCCCCGCCAGCAGCGCCAGCAGGGCAACCACCATGACTATGGCAAAACTGCCTCTAGCTTTCATCCTCTCCTTTTCTCGCTATTCATCGATTGCAAGTACTCTAAGCAATAAATACTCCTTTGTCAAGGAGCGTTCAATTGAACGCCCCTACCTTTGCCTTACAAGCTGAGGGAGGGGCTCTCCCTTTCAGGAAGGAGCCCCTCCCCTTTAGGCCTTAATCGCCTTAATCCTATGCCTTACGCCCTCACAGGCTGTGAAAACGTTTAGCTATAGGCACACTCCGTCCGGGCAATAGCCGCCCCCGCCCATGACTTGCAGGAAGAACAGATACTCCATACCTATAGGGAGTATCTCCCCGCCGTCTGGGACGTAGAGCCAGTAGCCACTACCGGGAACCATCATGCTCGGGACGTAGTAGTCTAGGAAGTCGCAGTCGCAGTCGTAGCCAAACAGCATCATCAGCAGGTTCTCGAACTGCAGTTCAAGCGAGACTTGCATCTGCGCCCACTCTGATGTGTGATACTGCCCAACGTGTGCATCGAAAGCTGCCGCGCCTGTAGTCTCCCACCAGTTAAGCCACTCCATCTCGTCGATGGGATACGCGCCTGGGGCACCGTAGGCTTCTACATGCGCAAACCAGGATGCCGCGCCCCATGTATCCCACCACTCTACAAACACATTGCTTCCCATCTCTAAGATGGCGGATCCTGTGGCATCGGCTACCAAAAGCCTCCACAGGTACTCGACTGGGCACATCTCCACTTGCGACTTGAAGCCTATGAGGTTCCAGCCCGCCTGTACGGGGTACAGTGGCGGAGTTACGGGACCAACTGCCATGTCCCATCCCTGGCCTGTAACCGTACCCGCTACAAGGCTATAGAGCCAGTACCCCTGGCCATCAACCATCTGGTCCAATTCGCCAGCACCCAAGTGATTGCTGGAATGCCAACCAGTTTCGGGATCGTAGCCCCAGACTACCTCACCCTCTTGATCCAGGACATCCTCCAGAACTCCGTCTTCGCCAAGGATGTTAGGATTGAACGGGACCTTGGGCAGCGAGATCAGGTTCCAGCCGGCACAGATCTCGAAGTCGTAGGGGTCCGGTGGAATGCCCTCGAAGTACGTTAGGCACACGGGATCACAGTCATCCCTCTCGTTGCCTCGTTCGTCCACTGCGGTCACAGTGTAGCAGTACGTTGTACCGTCCACAAGACCGCCGGTGGTGTCGATCCAGGGATCGCCACTATCAGGGTAGCACACGCCTACTTCGGTCGTGTCTATGAGACCAACATCGTCGCGATAGACTTTGTAGAAAACATTGCCGTCGGGGCAATGCGTTCCTGCGTCGTCCACGCACTCCCACCATAGCTTGTTCTCCAGCGGGCATGCTTCCCCGCTCACATCCGGGCAATCGGGAGCTACGCCGTCGACATCGAAGGATGCTCGGCCGGTACCTTCGTTGTCTATGCAGTCCTCGATAGTAGCCACCACCGCATGGTCGCAATCATCGCTTCCTTCCCCGGTGTACTCATAAACGAAGTCCCAGGTAGGATATGATCCGGTTGGCCCGCTAACGTAAGCCGCGGAGCCATTCACCGTCACCGCAGGCTCGTTACCTGCCAGATCCGGTAGATCGGCATGCTCGGCATCATACGGGCAGGTCACGTTTACGGTAATGGGAACCGGTTGCCCAGGAGCAAAGCATTCGTCGCTGACTACAACCTCGACCACAGGAGCTGCCTTGTCTACGTGGAAGTGGCAGCATTGCTCAGTTACATGGCCCGCTAAGTCCGTAGCTACAACCTTGTAGTAGATGTCCGTGGAGTTCGGTTTGTCAGTGATCTTCGCTTTGTACTCGTCTGGATTAGCAGTCGGGTTCATGGTGTGTATGGTCCAAGCACCCTCCCAAAGACAACCTTTCTCCCTGTTGACCCACAACTCCACCGTGTCGAGGTTGCCCTCGGGATCGGTGACTATGGCGTAGATCCAGTACGGGCCGGTCCCCCTCTGATAAACTTCTGCATCGTCCACCCAAGTGGTGCACTCCGTAGCACAATCAGTGCTTACCACCGGGTCGTCGCAATCCACACTCTGCCTCACCGAGCCCTCGTCACACGGGGGGTCAGCGAGACATGGATGGGCGGCACAAGGTAGGAGACTGTCCCAGATATACCAGTCCCACCAGTATTCGTCAGCCGCTGCCGGTGCCGTGACATCGAGTCCGAAGTTCTCGGTGTTGCCGGGGTCGATGCAGGCATCGGATGTTAGAGCATGCCACAGTATCCATGACACCTCGCCGCTGCCGAAGTCAATACCCCATTGATAGCTCCAGCCTGCTGGTCCCGAGACCCCTGTGAGGTCGGTATAGACCGGGGCGCCACCATCCGTGGGCACGATAACTTGGAACCTGCAGATGTCGCACGTGGCCTTATCGTCGTTTTTCACGGTAAACTCCTTGTCCACCTCCACCGTGTCGCAGGGCACAACAACTGGGCACACAGTGACCGTTGCATCACAATCACACGGATTGTCCGCGGCAACAGGTGATGCTACCGTCAGAACTGGCATCAGCATCAGAACCAACGCCATCGCCATGGTTATTCGCCATATCTTTCCAAATTTATTTCTCATCTCTTTTCACCCCCTTCCTTTTCAGTGTCGCCTTCTCGCCCTATCGACCGCCCCAATTCTATCGGGGGCAAGGGCATAACTGCATCTTCAGCCACTTTATCGCTATACTTGAGTTTGATATGCCCACCTCCTCTTTCTTGATCTCCAGTGGACTGCCGTTGTCTGGAAACCAGAGCCCGGCGCCACTGGCAAAGACTGCATCGACCAGCACTGAGATGCGTAAATTTGTCACACGTGCTATAATAAATATGCACAAGGTGTTCCCGCACCACGTGCCATGGCTCCCGCAGTTTCCGGCTGCGCGGAGCCACTTTTTCTTTTTGGCTTCCCCGAACAGAAGTACTTTGCATAAAATACCATACAAAGTAGAGCAAGTCAAGAGAACGGGAGCTACTCTAAGTTACCTTTTCCCACTAATTATGGTACTTTCGTTCCCACCGAGGCAGTACCTCCGTACTAGGACTGTCGTAGCTGGACTGTCCTCTGTCAAGTCAGGCCATTTGCGTGCTCGTAAAGGGCTGGACACTTTACGAGTAGCAAAGACTAGGGCTCCTCTTCTTGCTGGCTGGATCCATCTTGCCTAGTGCGTCCTTTAAGGCTCAGGAGCAAGGCGAGGCATAGCCCAATTAGCACGACTGCCCCGCTGATGCCTATGATAAGCGACCAGCTTATTGCGGCCGGGGGCGTCAGTGTAGGTGTAGGCGTCGGTGTAGGTGTAGGTGTAGGCGTCGGCGTCGGTGTAGGTGTAGGCGATCCTGGCGACGAGCCGCCTCCCCCAGACGAGCCGCCTCCCCCAGATGAGCCGCCTCCCCCAGATGAGCCGCCTCCTTCCGATGGCGTAGGCGAGGGTGTCGGCGTCGGGTTTGGTTCAGCCTCAGTGGTGAAGTCCCAGAGCGCCTCCCCACTGGGCGCCCCGTGATTATCCTTGGCGCTGATCCTCCAGTAATAGTGGGTGTCATAGGCCAGTGTCCCTGGGTCATAGGTCGTTGTAGTCTGAATAGTGGCTTTCAGTGGTGGTGAGCTGGAAGCCCCGAAGTAGACTTTATAAGTCACAGTATCACCAATATCAGGGTCCCCTCCTGTCCAGCTCAGGTTAGCATCAATGGAGACGCCAGCCGCACCGTCCGCAGGCGATGGGTTCCCTGGAGTGTTGGGGGGCCTGTTAGCAGGCTTAGTGGTGAACGTCATATCAACGGTGTAGGCTGTGCCGTGGCCGATAGCCTTAGCCCTGTAGTGATAGGTAGTGCCGGGCGAAAGGCCGCTGATGGGGGTGCTGAAGGTACGGGTGGTGGTCAGAGTTTGCGGGGTAGTCTCGCTGCCGTAGCTTGTGTCGAGGCCGTACTCGAAGGATACATCTACGGATGAGGCGGTGCCCATAGTGATGAGGTAACCGTTCAGGGTAGCCGAGTTGGTGGCGACATCTGTGGCAGCATTGGTGGTAACGCTTGGAGGCGTGCTCAACGTGGTGAACGTTTCATCATCGCCGTAGCCAGTGCCGTGAGCCCCCGCTGCGGCCTTGGCCCTGTAGTGATAGGTAATGCCGGGCGAGAGGCTGGACAGGTCGAAAGAGAAGGTGCCCGGTCCGGTCATGGGCCATGGCGGGCTGGTTTCGTTGCCATAGGTACCATAAGTAGTGTAGTAGTCATCGGTCGCCCACTCGAAGGATACATCAATAGAATTGTCTGGCGGGTCGAGGGTTACGACAGTGCCCATACTGGTGAGGTTACCGTGCAGCCTGGCGGAGTCGAAGGTTATGTCGCTAGCGGGCAAAGTGGTAACGGATGGTGGAGTGGTGCCGGTGATGAATTGCATATTATCGCCATAGTCGGTATCGTGGCCGACAGCCCTGGCCCTGTAGTGGTAGGTGGTGTCGGGATCGAGGCCGGTGAGTGGGGCGCTGAAGGTACCGAATTGGGTCATATCGCTGGCAGCGGTCTCATTTCCATAGGCGGTGGTATTTCCCCACTGGAAGGATACAGCAACGGATGAGGCGGTGCCCATGTTGTTGAGGTAACCGTTCAGGGTAGCCGAGTTGGTGGTGACATTGCTGGCGATGAGGGTGCTCACAGCTGGTGGCGTTGTGCCAGTGGTGAACGTCACATCATCGCCGTAGTCGGTGCCGTCGCCAACAGCCTTGGCCCTGAAGTAGTAGGTAGTGTCAGGGTCGAGGCCGCTGATGGCAGCGCTGAAGGCGCCGGTGTCGGTAAGGTTTTGTGGTGTAGTCTCATTTCCATAGTCGGTGGTATTTCCCCACTCGAAGGAGACATCAACGGAAGAGGCGGTGCCCAAGCCGGTGAGGTTGCCGTTCAGGGTGGCCGAGTTGATCGTCACGTCCGTGGCGGCATTGGTGGTAACGGATGGCGGAGTAGTGCCGGTGGTAAATTGCATGTCAGTGCCTACTGCGGTGCCGTCTCCTACGGCCTTGGCCCTGAAGTGATATGTGGTACCTGGGTCGAGGCCGCTGATACCGTCGTTGAAGGTACCGGTGCCGGTGAGAGTTTGTGGTGTAGTCTCGCTGCCATAGCTGTCAGTTAGGCCGTACTCGAAGGATACATCAACGGAAGAAGCGGTGCCCAAGCTGGTGAGGTTACCATTCAGGGTAGCCGAGTTGGTCGTCACGCTGGTGGCGGCATTAGTGG
>JAUXAX010000058.1 GCA_030619685.1 Dehalococcoidia bacterium | reverse complement strand
TGACAACCTTAGCTGGTAGCTCAGGGGCCCAGCCTTGACGCTTTGGTAAGCGACTGCTATCATCTGCTTGACCACAACAGAGCAGGACATGCCAAGATGAACTTCGTAGAAAAGCTAGTAGCCGCCTCCCGAACCAATCAGAGCTTGCTCTGCATCGGGCTCGATCCCGATCCTGAGTTGATGCCCAAGACCGATATTTTCCAGTTTAATCGAGAGATCATTGATGCCACTTCAGACCTAGTATGCGCCTATAAGCCCAACCTTGCCTTCTACGAAGCCCTCGGCATCGAGGGGCTCAGGGCGATGGAAGAGACCGTGACCTACGTTCCCGAGGACATCCCGGTCATAGGCGATGCCAAAAGAGGCGACATCGCTTCCAGCTCTAAGTGCTATGCCAGGGCGCTGTTCAAGACCTTCGGCTTCGACGCCGTCACGGTCAACCCCTATCTGGGCTACGACTCCATCGCTCCCTTCATTGATTACGCCGATAAAGGAGTATTCATTCTGTGCAAGACGTCGAACCCTGGAGCTTCTGACTTCCAGGAATTGATCTGTCTCGAGCCAGGGGCAAGTAACAGCTCCCGCCCCCTTTTTGAGCTGGTCGCGCTAAAGGCCGTTGAATGGAATACCCGGGGCAACATCGGCCTGGTAGTCGGAGCAACCTATCCCCAGCAACTGAGAAGAATACGCGAGCTTTGTCCAGAGCTCCCGTTGCTAATCCCTGGAATCGGAACCCAGGGTGGAGACTTGGCAGCAGCAGTAGACTTCGGGGTCGATGCCAATGGGGAAAAGGCGATCATAAACTGCTCCAGGCAGATACTGTATGCCTCGAGAGAAAGGGATTTTGCGCTGGCAGCACGCCAGGAGGCGTTGAAGCTGCGCGAGCAGATCAATAGGCATCTATCGACCACGCGGTGACCCTATGGAGCTAAAGATTGGAGACATAGTGCGCCTGAGAAAAAAGCACCCCTGCGGCAGCTACGATTGGCAGGTGGTTAGATTAGGTGCCGACATCGGGATCAAGTGTCAGGGATGTAACCGGCGTGTGCTCCTGGAGCGGCGAGTCCTCGAGCGCAGGATAAAAGCCATTATCAACATTCAAGCTGAAGTCAAACACGATGGATCGAAAGAGGCTGAAGGCGATGAGGTCATAGCGTCCCAAAACCGTTATTGAATTCCGAACTTCTAATCCCGGTCGCAAGGTGGTGGCTAGGTGCACGATTAGGGCAACCCGCGCTACAGTAGTCGGCACGTAGAATGTCAGGGGAGGCTAAGGATATGCCAACCGAGGTGTCTGAAGAGGAGATCTACCACCTAATAGAGAAGAGAGCGGAGTTAGCATGGAAGAGACTGGAAACGAGGGCCTTCTACGTCCACTTTGCCCTCTACAGTGTTGTAAATAGTCTGCTGGCAATCATATGGAGGGTTACAGGAGGCGGTTTTCCGTGGTTTGCAGTTCCCCTGGGCATGTGGGGGATTTTCCTCTTGTTTCACTTCCTGGGGGTTTCCGTCTTCGCAGGACGAGGACGACGGGCGAGGAGATGGGTGAAAACTTTGACGGAAAAGGAAGTGGAGAGACTAAAGGAAGCGGGCATGACCGTGGAGGAAGTAGAGAAACTGAAGGAAGTGGAGAGACCAAAGGAAGGAGAAAACTGACCGGCCTTTTCACCACTGAGGAATGGGACCTAAAGCAGAGCAGTGCTTCAGATTGCTTGACCGTATTCCTTCCTACCCACCCTCAAATACCTTCGCGGGCCATGCCCTCGCACTCCCTAGAGATCCAAAAGCAAAGCTCACCCGAGAGGGAAGGATAGCTGTCATTGGTAAACAGTCTCACGCTCAGCGATTGACCAGCGTTACCCTATACAGTAGAATCATCACTAGCAAATGCAGGAGCAATCTCATGGCAGAGCGGAAGGGCCGCGAGGAGTTGTTGCGGGAGATAACTGACATCGAGCTACGCATGTTTCTGGCCATCGAGCCCACCGTTCCTTCAGCATGTCAAGAGCAGCCTGAGACCTTTAAACTGATGCGGAAAGCTGGCTTCTATGTCCTATCCAATGAGACCTTGGAATCCTATCTGGAGGATCTCCAGGAGGCTTTGGAGGAAAACAGAAACGCGATGGAGCTAAAATACGCTCGGATAGATGATCTGATCCCGTGCCTCAACAATAACCCCATCATTGACAAGATTGTCGAGGTTGAGGGTCGTTGGCTGAAGGAACTGGCGGAAAGGTATCCCCTGACCTTTAAGGGGCGTGCCGAATATGCCGCGGGGGTTTATCTCCGTAGCGAGCTCGAGACCTATTCCGACGAGACCTTAGAGTCATATTTCAAGGACGTTTCTAAGGCTATGGAAGAGGGGAGAAACCTAACAGAGGAACGATACGCCTTCATTTTTCAGCAGACGGGCTATGACTCCATTGACGATGTGGAGAGGGAGAGGAAGAAGGCCCAATAATCATCCACGTGTTTCATCAAAAGCAAACCGCATACTGCTAGCTGCTAGAGTGGGGCTGTAGCTCAACTGGGAGAGCGCCTCCCTTGCACGGAGGAGGTCAGGGGTTCGAATCCCCTCAGCTCCACCAAAGGTGACGATACCTAGAACTCCCCACCAACTTCGACGAGACCCAGGTTGGCAGGGGAGAATTTTTTCCATCACCTTTATCTGGCCACCCAGTAGGGATGAGACGGTAGCGCGCCGGGTCACTCGTCTGGGTTGACATTCCGATGGATTGTTTAAACAAAGAGCGTGGTCCCGAGTGGCATTGGGGCATCCAATACTCTGGCAAGGTTCGGCTTACATGTTTGAATCCTTCCTAAGGCATCGGCAATCTCAGCCATAGCGGCACTCTTCGGGGGTTGGGCTTTGGAACCCAAACTGTCCATTGTTCTCTGGGAAGGATGTTCTGCCTTTGTAGTCGATGCATGGGATAGAAGAGCGACAGCTTCCTACGCTGATGAAACCCACTGGGGAAACCTGCAACAAGGTGAAAGGCACTATCGACAAGATGCTAACTTTCGAATAAGGTAGGGTTACATGGAAGCAAGACTATTTGACTTGACGAAGATCCTCGGGCAAATGGGGAGTATGGTAGTCGCCTATTCGGGCGGTGCGGACAGCACTCTGTTGCTTCAGGTAGCTAGGAATGTCTTGGAAGATAGAGTTATTGCAGTGACAGGGAAATCGCCCACCTACCCTGAGAAGGAGTGTGAGGAAGCACGGACGTTGGCAAAGCAGATAGGAGTGAAGCACCTCACTGTCGTCACTGAAGAACTGGAGCAGCGCGAGTATTCTGACAATCCGCCCAACCGCTGTTACTACTGTAAACGCGAGCTGTTCCTCAAACTACTCGCGATTGCTCGCCAAGAAGGATTGGAATGGATAGCGGATGGCACAAACTGCGACGACTTAAAAGATCACCGCCCAGGAAGAATTGCAGCAGAGGAGCTTGGGGTGCGAAGCCCTCTGTGCGAAGCACGTCTCACAAAGGAAGACATCCGTGCCCTTTCGCGCCAGCTCGGCCTGCCTACCTGGAACAAACCGCCACAAGCATGCCTGGCTTCTCGGATTCCTTATGGCACTACAATTACCGCCCCAAAGCTAGAAAGGATATCCCAAGCTGAGGATTACTTGCTTGCCTTGGGGCTCCGACAGGTGCGGGTGCGTGATCATGGAAATGTCGCTCGTATTGAGGTCGAGCGGGGGGACATAGGTCTTCTGGTTGATGAGGTCCGGCGCCTGGAGGTGGTGAACAAGCTGAGATCGTTAGGTTATGTTTATGTGTCAGTTGACCTGGAAGGATACCGTACTGGTAGTTTGAACGAAGTGCTTGAGACTGCAAATCTTGGCCCTGATTCGTGTGGCCCCTAGCACTAGGCGGTGTCAAGGAAACGGAGCCCTTGACTCGCTGTCTCCAAAACAAAGTCGTTTTGGAGCGCCCTGTTGTTCAGGTGTAAGCTGAGCTACTCTGGCCATAGCCATTTCGGAGTGGGCCTCGGCCGATTCGGGCCATAAGTGAACAATCGTCCAGATTGTTCAATCGGGACAACAATTGTGCATAATGTTCAGTTCGATGCGCCTACCTGCGTCACTTCCCTTTCCCTAGTAATTTGAGGCCGAATTTGTAGCTTGCTAATCCCTATCGCAATTGGTAGTAGAAATGTGCGATTGGGTACCTCTCGGTTGCCCCTCAGTTACCCCTTTGTTATAATCAAGAAAGCAGAAAGCATTCAGAATGTGAGGCTGAAGACGAGGTTAAAGGTTCTCCCTATCGTACACTGAGGCCCACCAGAAACATAAGGGCCAGGCTTCAACAATTCCTCCGTAACTGTACGAACCAGATCTATTCAGCTATAGAAGCAGGTTTCCCTCCTTAGCCACCAATAGCGCTTTACTCCACCCAGACTCTAGGGTCGAGTAAACCGTCCCTTGTGTGAGAGTTAGTCCTCCAAGATTGAGCGGAAGCCACACGTTTTTGTGAAATTTTTCACTAAACTCGCCGCATAAACTGGACAGCAGCGAGCAATTATACTATACTAGTAAAAGGACTGCTGAACGGAGAGCGTTCTCTTTTTTTGCCTGTTTCTCAATAGTAAGAGGAACTGGCGGAGAGATATCTCCTGACGTTTGGGGGGCGTGCCGAATATGCCACGGGGGTTTATCCTCGTAGCGAGTTCGAGACCTACTGCAACGAGGCTTTGGAGAGGTCAAGGGTTCCAATCCCCTCAGCTCTACCAAAAAAACGAGACTGCGGAGTATCAGAATGAACCGAGATGCTAACAAGGCAATCAGCATGTATGGCACAAGAATAGGGGCAAGTCTTTTAGTAGCGGATAATAGCCTGCGGCCTCCATGTCAATGTGCCTGCCCTATTCAACAGGATGTTCGTGGATATATCAACCTCATCGCTGAGGGAGAGTTCGGTGAGGCGTTGCGAGCAATAAGGGGGACAAACCCTCTGCCCTCTGTCTGCGGACTGATCTGCGCTCACCCTTGTGAGAGCGAGTGTAGGAGGGGACAGGTTGATCAGCCATTGGCCGTCGCGGCACTAAAGCGATTTGCCACCGAGTACGGACAGGATGACGGCGCTGAACCACAAACCGGGGCCAAGCGAGCGGAGAAGATAGCCATAATTGGCTCCGGTCCAGCAGGGCTTACCGCAGCTCATGACCTGGCAGAGATGGGGTATGGAGTCACCGTCTTTGAGCAGGAGGCTGCGCCTGGGGGAGCCTTAAGAGCTTTCATTCCTGAGTATCGTCTTCCTGGAGAGGTACTTCAAAGGGACATCGAGAGGATTATGGCCTTGGGGGTTGAGATCAAGACAAATAGCGAGCTTGGCAAGGATTTTACGCTGAGCGAGCTTAAGAACAGGGGCTACTCTTCCGTGGTACTCGCCTTGGGTCTTCCCCAAAGTAGAGGGTTAAATATCGCAGGCATCGAACTTGATGGTGTTTTGCTTGCTCTACCCTTTCTGAGAGAGGCTAAGCTCAGCGGAGGGGAGACTCTTTCAGGGAAGAGAGTGATCGTCATCGGCGGGGGGAACGTAGCCGTTGACGTGGCAAGGTCTGCGCTGCGTTCAGGTGCTGGGGAGGTGCATATGGCTTGTCTCGAGGCCAGAGATGAGATGCCTGCTTTCGCCTGGGAGATTGAGGCGGCATTGGAAGAAGGGGTCAGATTACATTGCTCCAAAGGGCCAAAGAGCATTTTGAGCAAGGACACCAAGGTGGCAGGGCTCGAATGCATGGAAGTCAAAGCAGTTTTCGATGATGAGGGCAGATTCAATCCGACTTTCTATGAGGAAAAGGTCTCGGTCATCGATGGCGATGTAGTTATGATTGCTATAGGGCAGGCGGTTGCTCTCTCTTTTCTCAGGGACACCGCGGTCAAACTCGATCAGAGAGGGCAATTGGTCTTCGATCCCAATAACTTGGCTACCAGCGAAGAAGGCGTCTTTGCCTGCGGTGAGGTCATCTCCGGCGCTGGGACTGCAGTGCAAGCTATGGCCAGTGGCCGCCAAGCTGCTCTGGCCGTCGATTGCTATCTCAGGGGGGAGCAGATGGCAGCTCCTCAGCCTGATGATAGGGTGGACGTCGGCGAACTCTTGGCCACCACTACCGAAGAGATAAAGAGGTTGGAGAGACAGGAGATGCCTATATTGGCGCTAGAGAAAAGGCCGGGCAATTTCGATCAAATTGAACTGGGATACACAGAGAGACTGGCGGTAAAGGAAGCTCAAAGATGCCTTCGCTGCGGGGCGGGCGCTGAGTATTTGGAAGATGAATGCTCAGCTTGTCTGACCTGCGTTCGTATTTGTCCCTACGGGGCACCAATCGTAGCTAGAGCTGGGTCTATTGACATACGAGCCGACCAGTGTCAGTCCTGTGGAATCTGCATTGGCGAGTGCCCGGCCAGAGCGATAACATTCAGACGGCATGAAGATAAGCAAATAGGCGAAAGGATAGAGGCAGCAGTGACGGAAGCATGCCTGAGTGGAGGCGAGCCTGTGGTTATTGGACTGTGCTGTAGCTACGGCGCTTTTGCCACTAGCGCCTTCACCGAGTTCTTCAGGGATAACTACAAGCTTGGTATTCGGATTGTAAAAATACCCTGCGTGGTCAAAATAGACACGAGCCACCTGCTGAAGGCTTTTGAACTCGGTGCCGATGGGGTTTTTGTTGTGGGCTGCATTGAGGATGATTGTCCCTACCAGATGAGCACCTTCTGGGCAGAACGTAGAGTTGCCGCTGTAAAGAAGAACCTCGACGAAATCGGGCTTGGGGGAGATAGATTGGAAATGTATACCCTGTCGAATCCCACGGTTCAAAAGCTCGACGAAATAGTAACTGAAGTTACAACTCAAGTAGGGCAGCTCGCACCGAGCCCAATGAGAAATAAGGAGCGTGAAGCATGATTGTGGTGCAACAGAAACCCTTAGACCGAATTCGTCAAATGATCGCTGATTACGACAGAATCCTGATCCTCGGCTGCGGGACTTGTGCCACGGTTTCCTTTGCCGGCGGCGAGAAAGAGGTTCAAGCCCTCGCTTCCATCCTGCATATGGCAGACAAGACAAGAGCGGGGAGGAAGCAGTTCAAAGAATACACGGTCAAGCGCCAATGCGAGTGGGAGTTTCTTGATGAAATAGAGCCAATGGTCAAGGAGGTGGACGCCATCCTGTCACTAGGCTGTGGCATTGGGGTCCAGGCAATTGCCGAGCGCTTTCCCGATGTTCCTGTGCTGCCTGGGCTTGATACCTCCTTTATGGGGATGCCCCAGGAGCAGGGAATGTGGAGCGAGATGTGTGTTGCTTGTGGTAACTGCATCCTTGACCTCACCGCTGGGATTTGCCCCATAGCTAGATGCTCCAAGAGCCTGCTCAACGGCCCCTGTGGTGGCTCACGTGACGGTAAATGCGAGGTGTCACTAGATTTGCCTTGTGCCTGGCAACTGATTATCGAGCGCCTCACCAAGTTAGGACGCCTCCATGAGTTGGAGGGCTTCATGCCGCCCAAGGATTGGAGCACTAGTGCTGCCGGGGCAACGCGAAGGCTAGTTAGCAGCGACCTAAGCATAATAAGCCAAGATGCAACTCCGCAGGGTCACGAGCGAAAGTAGGCTAAGGTTGTAGGGTCTGGTGCCCTTACTGCCCCGGCGAGGTGTGTAGAGAGGAGATACTATGAAATCGAGGGGTAAGCTAGAGAAGGTATTGGAAAGTGGTCAATTCGCAGTAACCGGGGAGCTTGGCCCACCAGCTAGCGCTGACGCTGAGGTAATCAGGAAGAAAGCAAAGTATTTGAAGGGATGCGTTGATGCCGTTAACGTCACTGATGGACAAACCGCCGTGGCTCGCATGGCGAGCTGGGCAGCTTGCCTTCTGGGGAAAGAAGAGGGGCTGGAACCAACTGTGCAAATGACATGTCGCGATCGAAATCGCATTGCCCTCCAAATGGATATATTGGGCGCTGCTGCCCTGGGTATCAACAATATTCTGTGTCTTACAGGTGACCACCAGTCATTTGGAAACCACCCTGCGGCCAAGGGAGTCTACGACCTCGATTCCATCCAGCTTATCAAGATGGTAAAGGATATGAGGGATGAGAAAAGGTTTCAGTGCGGTGATGAGATGGATGTGGAACCTCGGCTCTTTATCGGGGCCGCAGCCAACCCATTTGCTGACCCCTTCGAGTTTAGAGCGCTTCGTCTGGCCAAAAAGGTAGCTGCAGGAGCTGATTTCATTCAGACCCAGATCATCTATAATGTAGAAAAATTCGCTAAGTGGATGGAAGCGGTTCGGGAAAGGGGGCTACACGAGAAGGTGAAAATCCTCGCTGGAGTAGCCCCGATAAAATCGGTGGGTGCAGCGCGTTACATGCAGACCAGAATCCCGGGGATGGATGTCCCTGATGCAGTTGTTGAGCGACTGCGCAGCGTGCCGAAGGAAGAGGTTTCTAAAGAAGGAATCAGGCTCTGCGTGGACATCATCAACCGGGTACGCGAGATCAAAGGAGTGGCCGGAATCCACCTCATGGCTATCGAATGGGAAGAGGTGGTCTCTGAAATCGTAGAAGAAGCGGGGCTGTTGCCCCGACCCCAGGTCTCCTGAGGTCTCGCTTCAGCAGGCAATATCAGCTGCTAAAGAACTCTGATACGTTTGACAAAAGAATTGAGATATGGTTATATATTACAGGTTGTCTGCCTGGAGGAAGTATGGGCAGCAATCCTTTTTTAGGCCACGAACATCATGAAGGCGCACCGGATTCGGTGTGAGCACCTAGCGAAGCCTGACGATCGACCGGGAACTCGAAGCAAACCCACATTGGCGGTCGCCCGCCAATGAATCATGAAAACGGAGGGCAGGCTAGAGCATCTGCTCTAGGTGGGATTCGAGCCAATGTTCCAATCCATCCAAGATAAAGTATGGAATCCATTTCTGGAATAGAATCCAAGAAGGGAGGTACTGAATGGTTCTAGAGGAGTTGAAGCAGTACATAGGGAAGGTAGATCCACCACATGTTAGGGAAGTCGAGAAAGGGGCGATAAGAAGGTATGCCGAGGCCGTAGGGAATAGCAATCCCATTTACTACGATGAAGAGTATGCCAGCAAATCGAGATACGGTGGCATCATTGCCCCGCCGGGCTTCTTTGGCTGGAGTGCAAAGGCTGTCACCGCGTCGGAAGGGATAGTCGGCCTGATGACGGCCATGATCAACGCGGGCTACGCTGGAATTCTGGACGGCGGCATATCGTACGAATTCTATCTGCCGGTGCACGTCGGCGATACTCTGGTAGCCAGTCCCAAGGTCAAAGACGTAGCCGCGAAGGAAGGCAGAAGCGGCACGATGATGATCTGCCAATTCGAGACAACCTATCTCAATCAGAACGGCGACCTGGTGGTCAAGGCAACACAACACCTAATTGGCCGTAGACTCTAATCCTGTGGAGGAAAAGAATGGCAAAAGAACAAATATATTGGGAAGATGTTGAAGTCGGCACCGAATTGCCCACCCTGCCAAAAATTGCCGACTCGCTAATGTTGGTGAAATGGGCAGGGGCGAGCGGCGATTTCAACCCGCATCATTATGAGGATGCCTTCGGCAAGTCCCAGGGGACGGGAGGAACCATTGTCCATGGCTTGCTCAAGCACGCCTGGCTCATTCAGCTTGTGACCAACTGGATGGGTGACGAAGGCTTTATGAAAAAGTTTTCCTGTCAATACCGCGGCCTGGACCATCCCCGTCTGATGAAGACCATGAATGAACCTCAGGAGGGGGAGTCCTGGCTGTGCAAAGGAAAGGTTATCAATAAATATGTTGATGGCGACGAACACTGCCTCGATTTGGAGATCGGGGTGGAGAATGGCAAAGGGGAGATAACCACTCCTGGTACCGCCACAGTTGTCCTTCCATCGAGAGGCTGATAACTTGATAGCTAAGGAGATAGTATTTAGAATGCCTAGAAGAAAGCTTCATACAAGACTATGTGACGTGCTTGAAATCGAATACCCCATAATCCAGGCTGGCATGGGTGGGTTCTCTGACCCGCCGCTGGTTATCGCCGTATCGGAGGCTGGTGGACTGGGCACCCTTGGGGCAGCCGTCTACGAACCTGACACGCTGGACGAGGCGATCAAAGAGATCAGAAAAGGTACCAGCAAGCCCTTCGCAATCGATCTATTGCTGCCGGATAGCCTCAAGGATATGGAGGGGATTAGCAAAGAAGGGCTGATGAAGTATATTCCCGACGACTACTTTGAGTATGTGAAAGAGCTGAAGAAGAAGTTCGGGGTACCGGACGATTACCACAGCACAAGAGGCGGCGCGCTGTGGACCATGGAAGGAACCAAGCAGTTGATACAGGTCTGCCTGGATAATAAGGTTCCGGTACTTGCCGCTGGTCTCGGCAGGCTGGGTTGGGTAATGCCAGAGTGTAGGGCTCGGGGAATAAAGACCATTGCCATAGGCGCCAATGTTAGGATGGCGCTTATGCATGTCGAAGACCAGGTAGATGTCATAGTGGCTCAGGGGTTCGACGCCGGGGGGCATACCGGCAATATCGGTACCCTGGCTGTGGTACCCCAGATAGTGGATGCGGTGAAGCCGGTCCCCGTGGCCGCTGCCGGCGGCATTGCCGATGGCAGAGGGCTGGTCGCTGCTTTAGCCCTGGGCGCGGTCGGGGTATGGTGTGGCTCGATGTTCCTGCTCTCCCCCGAAGCCACGTTCACCGAGCTACAGAAGGACAAGGTCATCGCCGCCACCGAGCGCGAGGCCGTTATCTCTAAGGCAATTACCGGTAAAACGCTGCGCCAGCTTAGGACCCCATTTACCGAGGTCTGGGATAAGGGACCAAAGCCACCTCTGGGCTGGCCTTTCCACAGCCTGCTGACGCTGGACATTGTGGATTATGCGTATCAGCATAAGGACCAGCCAGAGTTCGATGATATACTGGTGACCCCTGCAGGCCAGGCTACAAGGCTTCTGAACAGGCGAAGGCCGGCCAAGCAAATAATCGACGACATGGTTGAAGAGGCGGTAACAATCCTGGAACAGAGCCTGCCACAGACAGCGCAATGGAAATAGGAGGCTAGACGCAAGACGGATAGTAAGCGCCAAGCGGAAGGTGGTGCTTCTCAGATCGAGAAGCACCACCTTCTTTACTTCCTTTCAAGTCAACTGAGGCTTCGGATCATTTATCCCCTATTGCCTTGCCTACAGACCGGCGATACAACAACTGACCGTAGCGCTGGCAGGGAACCCACCCAGGTTGTGAGTCAATCCCAACTTGGGGTCCTTCAACTGGCGCTCACCACACTTACCCTGAAGCTGCTTGTAGACCTCATACATCATCCGCAGCCCGGTGGCGCCGATGGGATGCCCGAATGATTTCAGGCCGCCATCCGTCTGGCATGGCAGCCCACCGGTCAGCTCGAAGAACCCCGAGTCAACATCCTCCTTTACCTTGCCCCTGGGACTGAACTCAAGGTCCTCCATGATAATGGCCTCGGTGATACTGAAGCAATCGTGAACCTGGGCCATGCTTATTTCCTCGCGAGGGTTCTTTATCCCTGCCTCGGCATAGGCCGCTTTACCGGCATGAACAGTTTCATACACGCTCGTGTAGTCGAAATCGGATCTGCTGAAGCCCTGAGATTGGCCCACCGATATCTGCAGTGCCTTAATGTGTACGGGATCAGGCCTGAATTTCTTGGCCATGTCGGCGCGAACCAGGATTGCTGACGCCGCCCCATCGGTAACACCACAGCAATCGAACAGCCCCAGAGGCCAGGCAATTATGGGCGCGTTCATCACCTGTTCTATGGTTACCTCCCGGCGCAGATGTGCCTTGGGGTGTTTGGCACCGTTGCGATGGCTCTTCACCGAGATCATGCCTATCATCCTCTTGCCCTCCTGCGGGCTCAGGCCGTACTTGGCAAAGTAGGCAGTGGCGAGCAGAGCAAACATACTGGGGCCGCTTACACCCTGCGACCCTATTAAGCCCCTGCCAGTACTGGGGAAAGGCACATCTCCAAGGCCCATCCAGCCAGTGTCCTTAAGTTTGTCGAAACCAAGGGCCAGGACTATGTCATACACCCCGGCGGCCACAGCATAGGCGGCATTCCTTATAGCATCCGAGCCCGTGGCACACATATTCTCCACCCTGGTAACAGGGATGAACTGCAGCTTCAAAGGCTCAGCCAGACTTCTCCCGGTATCACCCGAGAACATGGTTCCCACCCATCCTGCCTGGATATCCTTTTGCTCTATGCCAGCGTCTTCATAGGCCTCCAGAGCCGCCTCAATGATCATATCGTCAGCGCTGGCATCCCATCTCTCCCCAAATTTGGTACAACCCATGCCCACTATGGCAACCTTATCTCTGATGCTCTCCATTGCCCCTCCTTAGTACCTGAACTATTGTGATCTAGAACCTTACCGGCCTGCATTTCCACCAATAGCTATGAACCCCTCCCACATAGTGCATCCATCTGAATGTCATCTCCACATCCATGCCCTCCTTGGTCTCATCAGGCTCACGGTCGGTCATATTGCACGTAAGTCTCCCCCCGCCCTCGAAGTCAACCACCGACACGGTAATCGGCGGAACCTCAGTGATAGCCAGATGATCATGGGAGAAGCTGGTGAGCTTGCCCTTCTTGTCGGCAAAGGAGTACGGTTCGTACTGGTCAACAGCCTGGCACACCAGGCACACTCGCTGCACCGGGTACTGAGGGGTTCCACACTTCTTGCACTTGGAGCCATAAAGAGCAAGCCCCCATTCTCGATCCCTCAATAGAGCTGACAGGGATATGGTTGGCCGATCAGGTCGAGACTGAGGCTCCATATACATAAGCCTGCGCCAGAGCACATACCTCTGATAATTTGGCATCATGCGTTTCGATTCCAGGTGATGCTTTATCCCTCTTCGGTTCCGGACATTCTCTATCTGCCCGTTGACCTTAAAGATCAAGGCATCACAGCCATCGCCGTAGCTGCAGGCGAGGATTCTATCCCCCTCTTTGGTCTCTTCCAGCGCTGCCACCAGCAGCATTAGCGGCATAGCGGTACCGGTAAGGCCTGTAGTCATGAACATGGGGTCCTGAACCTGACTGGGATCGAATTCCAGGATCCTCGCTGCCGCGTTCACGTGCCTGGGGTCATCGGTGAAACAAGTGAACCTTGCGATGTCTTGCGGCTTGAGGTCATACTCATTCATAGCGGCCGTAACCGCCTCCGGGACTATGCGGGTGTACCCTCCCACACGTACGAATCGCTCTTCGTAGGAGCGAACAAAGGTATCCCTGTCCGACCTCCACATATCCATGAAGTCCTCGGATATTGTATGGCCCCCCACAAAGTCGGCAGCCACCGCGTCATTGCTGATGAGAACAGCACCCGCTCCGTCGCCGAAGAACATCTCATTCATCCCGTTGGCGCCCGCTAGGCGAAGGTCCGCAGCCGTTATCAGAACGTTCTTAGCCGACCCTGCCTTGACTGCATCAATTGCCGCTCTCAGGGCGATTGTCCCCGCCCTCACGGAACCCCCGAAGTCCGCTGTAAGT